>JAVFAG010000206.1:0-2514 GCA_034002585.1 Paludibacter sp. | reverse complement strand
CCTTTTTATATGGAAATATATCCCCGAGACGAAAGGTAAAACCCTGGAAGAAATTGAGCAAATCGTACTTCAAAAACACAATTAAGATGACATCGAAAGAAAGAATTAAAACGGTGCTGGAGCATAAAAATGCTGACACCATCGCCATGGATTTTGGGGCAACAACCGTTACAGGCATGCATTGCAAGGTGATAGAAGAACTTCGCAGGTATTACGGACTGGAGTACCGTCCTGTGAAAATTTCGGAGCCTTATCAGATGCTGGGTCACATAGAGGACGATTTAGCAAGAATCATCGGATTCGATTGCATCGGTATCAGCGGTGAAGAGAATATGTTTGGCATCAGGCAGGAAAACTGGAAGGAAGTGCGTATGCCCTGGGGACAAACCGTGCAGTTGCCGGGAGCGTTTCATCTCACCGAAAAAGATCAGTCGTTGTATGTATATCCACAGGGCGACCAGACGGTGGAACCCAGCGGAGTGTTGCCTCACAGTGGTTATTTCTTTAATGGAATCGAACGCCAGGAAGGCGAAATGCTCGATTCGGAACCCAATCCTGAAGATAACCTTGAAGAATTTGGCATCATTGGCGGACATCAACTTCAGTACTGGGAGACAGCATTGACCCGTGTAGCAGATAGTGGTAAAGCCATTATTGCCAATTTTGGAGGAATGAGTCTGGGGGATGTGGCACTCCTTCCGGGAATGAACCAGAAAAAACCCAAAGGTTTACGAAGGATTTCGGATTGGTACATGGCTACAGTATTATACCCCGACTTTGTGAAGGCCATTTTCGACCGTCAAACCGATATTGCATTGTACAATCTGGACCAACTGAACCGGCGGGTAGGTCACTTGGTGGATATCGCATACATCTGCGGAACCGACTTTGGCACACAGAACAGTCAGTTTTGCTCACCCGAAACCTTCCGGGATATCTACCTGCCTTATTACCGGAAAATGAACGATTGGATACACCGTAATACTAATTGGAAAACTTTCAAACATTCGTGTGGAGCCATTCTGCCCTTGATGGAGGGAATTATTGAGGCCGGTTTCGATATTATTAATCCTGTTCAGATTAATGCCAAAGACATGGATCCCCGGGTGTTGAAAGCAAACTATGGTAAGGATATAACTTTTTGGGGAGGAGGAGTGGATACGCAAAAAGTACTTCCCTATGGAACAAAGGACGAGATCCGCGATCAGATTTATGAGTTATGTAACATTTTTGGTCGCGATGGAGGTTTTGTGTTTAGTTCGGTGCATAATGTACAGGCCAATGTGCCGGTTGAAAATGTGGTTACCATGCTGGAAACCATCAATGAAATTCGGCGGGGATGATGAATGCGGGAGATCGCTGAACGATTACTTTCGGATTTATTTCACAGAGAATCGAACAATTTTTACAGCCGGCTGTGTGCGGCCTGCCTACTTTTGTCCCGTCAGTTTTGAATAAATTTCCCGGCATACTGACTGCCGGTGTATTAACTTAAAATTTTATGCCATGAGTATCGGAAAATTACGTTTTCATTTTACACCTTCGATAGCTATACCCGGCCGGATGCCGCTGGTAGTTGTATGGTTGGTGTTGTTGCTGGCCCCTGCGCTGATAAGTGCGCAAACACAGGTTTTTATGGATGATTTTAACAGGAATCAAAATCCATTAGGTGCTACAGGAGGAACGCCAACTATGACATGGACGAAAACCGGTACTGGTCTGGCTTCCACAGCTCAGGTTTCGGGTTCGAATTATCAACTCACAATCGACAATGGTTCAACTATCGGACGAACATTTTTAACAGGAAGTCTTAGCACATTTGCTACTCAGTTTAATACTACCTTGTCTGAAAATAAAGACGATGTGATTTGGACGTTCAATATCAGGACAGCAAGAACCTCAGCATCGGCAGGTTTTAACAATAATCAGTATGCATTTGCTGCTGTGCTGGCAGCAACTAGTGCAGATTTATTAAACGCAAATGGATATGCCGTAACATTGATGAAGGGAACCGCGTATAATGCTGTAAGATTAGTGAAATTTTCAGGAGGACTAGATGCGGATGTTAATCTCACGACTATAGTAGGTCCGTCGTTTGAAAGTAATAATTACCAGCATTATTTTAGCGTCAAAGTAGTATATACCCCTTTAACAAATACATGGAAATTATATGCAAGGAATGATTTAGCTAATGCATCTGTTGATCCAGAATCAGGAGAATTAACTCAAATCGGAGCTGCAACAGTTGATGCGACATATACAAATCAAGTATTGAGTCATTGTGGTTTTTTTATTAATCATGGATCAAACACAACACCAGCTTCTAATAAAGTCAATTTCGACAACTTCAAAGTCGTTGTCGACAACCGTCTATTCACCCCTGCTGCTGATATAACCTGGAGCACTCCCAACTGGGGACAGGGCACCTTAACGCCCGGATCAAATTACGATGTGCGGATTCCTTCCAATCGAAAAGTTACAAATACCGGAACAGCTGCAAGTAAAATGCTTCAT
>JAVFAG010000205.1:0-2550 GCA_034002585.1 Paludibacter sp. | reverse complement strand
TTAACTACGCCTCCGAGCATTTTGCCAACCATCTGCCTATTGTTTATGTACAAACGGTAGTTGGGTTGGATAAAACCGATGGAATCGTAAAAACACGCGGTATTTTCATTGGCGACGATTTCGAAGTGTTCGATAAAGCAGCTAAACTGGCGCTGGAGGTTAACTTTGAGATGTTGGATCGTCCGTTGAAAAAAGTGGTGGTTTACCTCGACCCAACTGAATTTAAAAGCACCTGGCTGGGCAATAAGTCGATTTACCGTACACGAATGGCCATCGAAGATACAGGAGAGCTGATAGTACTGGCACCGGCACTTGTTGAATTTGGCGAAGACAAGGAAATTGATCGTCTGATAAGAAAGTATGGTTATTTCGGAACGCCGGCAACGTTAAAGGCCTGCGATGAAAACGAAGAACTTCGACAGAACCTAGGAGCAGCTGCCCACCTGATTCATGGTTCTACAGAAGGTCGGTTTAGTGTCACTTACTGTCCGGGTAAAAGCCAGGGCAACCTAAGCCGTAAAGAAATTGAAAGTGTAGGATTCAATTGGGCCGATATCGATGAGATCACGGCTCGTTATAACCCTGAAAAACTGAAAGATGGTTTTAATATCCTTCCCGATGGTGAAGAAATTTTCTACATTTCAAATCCGGCATTGGGACTTTGGGCATATAAGGACAGATTTAATTATTAATGATTAATGATAAATGATTAATTGGGGGATGATTGGTTGCGGCAACGTAACTGAATTGAAAAGTGCACCAGCATTTAATAAGGTAACTGGCTCGCGCCTAGTTGCTGTGATGCGTCGTGATGTTGAAAAAGCCAGGGATTATGCGCAACGGCATTCCGTAGATCGTTACTACGGTAATGCAGATGAGTTAATCAATGATTCGGAAGTGAATGCGATTTATGTTGCTACTCCTCCTGACACACATGCCGAATACGCGATTAAAGCCATGCGTGCCGGCAAACCGGTCTATGTCGAAAAACCCATGGCACGTAGCTATGCCGAATGCCTTGAAATGATAAAAGTATCGGAAGAAACAGGCATGCCGCTGTATGTGGCCTATTACCGCCGCACACTTCCGGCCTTCAATAAGGTAAAAGAACTAATAGAAAACGGTGTAATTGGAGCTCCGCTTACAGTGCATCTTACACTACATCTTCCAAAAGGGATTAATGATCAGATGCAGGAACAACAAAGCTGGCATGTGAATCCTGCTATTGCAGGTGCAGGTCATTTTTACGATTTGGCATCCCATCAGTTCGACTATTTGGATTACCTTGCCGGACCGGTTACTTTCGTGAAAGGATTTGCCTCGAATAATGCAGGATATTACACGGCCGAAGATACAGTAACCGCTGTTTTTGGTTTTAATAACGGGATGGCCGGGACCGGAAGCTGGTGTTTTGTTACCGACCCTGTCAATTTTCAGGATACAATCGAAATAACCGGCACCAAAGGTAAAATCACTTTCCCGACTTTTGCAAAAGGCGATGTAATCCTCACTACAGCTGAAGGTACCATAGAATTGAGCTTTCAAAATCCTGAAAATATACAGTTTCATCTGATTACTCAGGTAGTAAATGCAATTCTCGGTAAAGGAGATTGTGTAAGTACTGGTGAATCGGCCGCACGAACCAATAAAGTACTAGAAACCATTGTTAGCGATTATTACGCAAGCCAGAGTAAAAAAAACGATAAAATCGACAGAAATAAAAAATGAGAATCATCATCGACGATAAAATCCCCTATATCCGGGGAGCATTTGAACCTGTTGCAGAAGTTGTTTATCTTCCCGGAGCTAAAACCACAGCTGAAATTGTCCGTGATGCTGATGCTATTGTGACCCGTACCCGTACCCTGTGTAACGAGCAATTGCTGGCAGGATCGACTGTAAAAATGATTGCAACAGCTACCATTGGCTACGACCATATCGACACTGCTTATTGCGAAAAAGCAGGTATCTACTGGACCAATGCTCCGGGCTGTAATTCCCGTTCGGTTGAGCAATACATAGCCTCCGCGCTGATGGTATGGGCAGACACGCGGAAACTCAATTTCAGTGAGCTTTGTATAGGAATAGTAGGGGTTGGAAATGTAGGTAGTAAAGTAGCACGTTTCTGCGAAATACTGGGCATGAAGGTGCTTATGAATGACCCACCCCGACAACGGAATGAGGGCACTTCGCAATTTGTTGATTTAAGCGAAATTCTTGAAAAAGCCGACATAATTACCCTTCATGTGCCCCTCGAAATCATGGGAAGAGATGCGACATTTCACCTGGCCGACGATCAGTTTTTTCAAAAGCTGAAAAAGAAACCGCTGCTCATTAATTCCTGTCGCGGAGAAGTAACCGACACCAAAGCTGTAAAAAAAGCACTCAAAGAGGGCTCGATTGAAGCCTTCGTAGCCGACTGTTGGGAGAATGAACCCGACATAGACCCGGAACTTTTAGCTATGAGTTTCCTGGCAACACCTCATATTGCGGGCTATTCGCGCGATGGAAAGGCAACCGGCACACTTATGAGCGTTCAGTCCATCAATA
>JAVFAG010000204.1:0-2582 GCA_034002585.1 Paludibacter sp. | reverse complement strand
TTGCACAAAAAAGAGGAACAACTTTCGCGGTTCCTCTTTTATATTCACTTTGTAAATCTTATTTTTTCTTCTTGCCGTAACGTTCGTTCAGCTTTGCAATTACTTCGCCGGTGATGTCGTAACCTTCGCCAGCCAGAAGGATGTTATCACTGGAAGTATTGCTGAGAATCATTTCGTACTTTTTATCCTTGTTGTATTCTTTCAGGAAAGCATTAATCGTATCGCGCAACTGCTCGCTGATTTTTTGCTGTACTTCCATCAGTTCCTGCGATAATTTGGAATTGAGTTGTTGCAGATCCTGCTCCTTGCGCATCAGTCGGTTTTGCTCCTGCTCGGCACGCTCGCGGCTCAGGAAAGCGTTGTTTTCCAACTTGCGCTGAAACTCGGCCATCTCTCCCTGCAACTGACGAGCCTGTACATTCAAATCCAGGCGCGAATCTTCCTGCTTTTTCAACAGCGTTTCGTTTGATTCCTTTGCAAACTGGTAATTCAATAAGAGTGAATCAACATTCACATAGGCTATTGGTAATTTCACAGTCAGGGTGGAATCTCCGCCAAATTGTATACCCGGCGCGCCATTGCTTTTTCTGCTGCCCAATACCAAAATAAACAGAATAATGACAGCTACACCAAGTACTGCATTTACAATAAGGGAAATGTTCTTCATAAAAAAATTATTTTAGAAAGTTTGAATCATGTCGTTCACCATGTCGTTGGCTTTGTCTGCCAGGGTCGATGGCTTTTTCTGTGCATCGCGGTCTTGTGAGGTGGCACAGGCTATGCCTTTGTCTTTCAGTGCCTTGTTGCCTCCGATGTGGATATTTGGAAATTCACCGTTTTTAATGAAGAATACCCGTATCCCAAACAGGAGAATGCCAAAAATCAACAGCACGGCGGATACTAAAAATGCTTCTATCATATTTTACTATTTAAACCGTGCAAAGATAGTTGATTTCATACATTATGATTCAAACTGTTTCTGAATTTTGAAATATTGAATTTTTTGAAACACTTTTTAACGCTACAGGCTCCAGTCCATTGTTGGAGGGCAGCTGCACACCAGATTACGGTCGCCAAAGGCATTGTCCACACGGGCTACATTCACCCAGAACTTGTTGTTTTTTACCCATTCAGCCGGATACACTGCTTTCGAACGCGGATAGGCATGGTTCCACTCATCAGCTACAGCTATGTATTCGGGATGAGGAGCATTGACTAATACATTATCGTCCAATGGGTAAACACCTTCTGCCACTTCGTTTATTTCATTGTAAATCTGCAACATGGCATCGGCAAAACGGTCGAGTTCCGCTTTGGGTTCGCTTTCCGTAGGCTCTATCATCAGGGTGCCATGTACAGGGAACGACAGAGTAGGAGCGTGGAAGCCATAATCGATTAGACGCTTGGCGATATCGGTTTCGCTGATTCCGGCACTGCCTTTGAAATTCCGGCAATCCAAAATCAATTCATGACCCACACGACCATTTTCACCTTTGTACAGGACTTCATAGCTTCCTTCCAGACGCGAAGCCAGGTAATTAGCACTCAGGATGGCGTTTTTAGTAGCTTCGGTAACTCCTTCTTCGCCCAGCATGCGAATGTATCCATAGGTGATGGGCAATACGCCGGCGCTTCCGTAAGGAGCTGCAGAAACCGTATTCAAACCGTTCTCTTTTGAAGGAAGGAAACCGGCCAGATGGGCAGCCACACAAATCGGTCCTACGCCCGGACCGCCACCTCCGTGAGGAATGGCAAAGGTTTTATGCAGGTTAAGATGGCAAACATCGGCGCCGATAATTCCGGGATTGGTAAGACCTACCTGCGCATTCATATTGGCACCATCCATGTACACCTGACCGCCATTTTCGTGAATCACATCGCACATCCAGCGAATGGCGGGTTCGAAAATACCATGGGTGGAAGGATAGGTAACCATACATCCAAACAGGGTATCCCTGTACTGATCGGCTTTTTCCTTCCAGTCGGTAAGGTCCACATTGCCGTTTTCGTCGCATTTAATAACAACAATATCAAGTCCGGCCTGGTGTGCACTGGCAGGATTTGTACCATGTGCTGAAGCAGGTATCAGCACTGTTTTGCGTTGTGTTTCCCCTTTCGAAAGGAAGTACTCGCGAATCACAATGAGTCCGGCAAATTCGCCAGATGCACCGGAATTGGGTTGAAGACTGCAAGCCTCAAAGCCGGTAATAACAGAAAGGTAGTTTTCCAGATTGGCAATCATCTCGTTGTACCCTTCGGTCTGATTGCGGGGTGCCAGCGGATGGATACTGTTGAACTCGGGACGGCTCAGGATAAGCATCTCGCTGGCCGCATTCAGTTTCATGGTGCACGAACCCAGCGATATCATCGAATGAGTAAGTGATATATCCTTACGCTCCAGGCTTTTAATATAGCGCATCATGTCGGTTTCACTATGGAAACTGTTGAAAACTTTCTGTTTCAGAAAGTCGCTTGTTCGTTCCAGCGATTCATCAAAAGCAGGCGAGAAGGCTATTTCGTCGTTGCTTACTTCTACAGCTGAATTGCCTGCAGCGGTAGCGAAAACTTCGATGAGTTGGTTC
>JAVFAG010000203.1:0-2601 GCA_034002585.1 Paludibacter sp. | reverse complement strand
TTAAAGTGCCATTGGCCGATTTGTATGCCGGGGCTCCAACATTTACTGCTAAGGATGTTGTAAAAGGAGTATTCTTTGAGCAAAATGCGGCAGATAATATTGAGCATACCTTGTACGTTGATGAAATAAGCTTCATATATGCAACCGCTACCGGTGCTGTTTTGATGGATTTTGGTCCTGCTGCAACTGCAACAGAAGGTAACTGGAACAATATTACCGGTCATCAGGATGGTAAGGCATCATTGATCGACGAGCATGGAAATGCAACCGGAATTTTGTTAAAGGTAACAGATCCTTTCTTCAATGGATACAATACAAATGGTACTAATGCCCCCACAGGAAATGCTGCTGTGTTCCCGAATTCGGCAACATCCGATAATTTCTTTGGCAACGGTGCCGTATGGGGTGCAACTGCTGCTAATCCTGCAGGCGTAATTACTTTCAGTGGTCTCGATGCTACCAAAAAATATTCGTTCACTGTTTTTGCATCCCGCACGGGCGTGACAAATCTTCGTGATGCACGCTATACCTTTGCCGGTTCCGGAACTGCCAGGTCGGCTGTACTTAACGCTTCCAACAATGTTTCCAACGTGGCCGTTGTCGAGGAAGTAAGTCCCGATGCACAGGGAGTTATTACCTTTACAACAGAGGCAGGTCCTGAAAATACCAGTGCTGAAAAGTTCTATTTTCTTGGAGCTGTTAAAATGACGGTTTCGGGTGGAGCAACATCGGTTGAAAATCCACAGGCACCCCGCTTACATGCATATTACAACGAGGGAATCCTTCGCACCGGCGACTATACAGGAAGAGTACGTATCTTTAGTATATCAGGAAGCCTCGTGGCCGATGTGCAGTCGGTATTTGGATATGCAAATGTTCGTCTGCAACAGGGAATCTACATAGTGAACACTGCTGAAGGTAATGTAAAGATTTCTGTTCGTTAAATGATTGAATGATTAATTCAGGATGGGTGCGATTGAGAGAGCTGGCTCACTTGATTTCACCCATCCTTTTATACATAATTTTTCAGTAAAGGATGACCGCTAAATTAGCTATGTTATTGGATGTCCTTCTGATGTAAATAAAAATCTCCAATGAAAAAGCAATTTCTTTTCTTGATTATGCTGGTACTGAGTAGTTCAATAGCCGCTCAATATCCTCGTGCATCCCTTTGGACCGGTGCAATGGCCAATTTTGCTGCTGCCGATGCAGCGGGTGTTCCTTCAGGGGTTGTTTTATTTACAGGAAGTTCCACTTTTACGATGTGGAATAGCCTGGCTACTGATTTTCCCGAATCTAAAGTGCTGAACCGTGCATTTGGTGGATCGATGATGACTGATTTGATTTATTATTTTGGACAGGTAGTTGCTCCCTATACACCACGGCAGGTGGTTTTGTACGAAGGGGATAACGATTTACACGAAACATCGAAAACACCCGAAGAGTTCATGGAAGAAGTCGTTACAATGTGCCGCATGATCAATATTTATTATCCAAATGCACGAATTCTGTTGGTGTCGATAAAGCCCAGTCCATCACGCACATCCTCTTTTTCGAAATACAGAACTGCCAATACATTGATGCAGGAGTACGCTGCTAAGTATGCACATATCGATTTTGCCGATACATGGACTCCCATGCTAAAAACGGATGGAAATCCTGAAACCTCTTATTTCCTGTCCGATATGCTGCATATGAATGCCAGTGGATATGCTGTGTGGAAGAATGTATTGACTCCTTATATACTAAAAACCCCAACCAATCCGGGAGGTGGAGAGAGCACCGGGGCACTATTGATTGATTTTGGATCAACAAGTTCGCCCACTCAAGGCAACTGGAACAATATTCACGATCATCAGAATGCCAATCAGGAACTCATCGACGACGGTGGAAATTCAACCGGTATTAGATTGGCAATTACCGATCCGTTTTACAATGGATTTAATACAGCCGGAGCAACGGCTGTAACCGGTGAAGCTGAAATCTTTCCTTCAACGGCAACTATGGATAATTTTTTCGGCCATGCTAATGCCTGGGGTTCCACTCCTGCAAACCCAACCGGAGTCATTCGACTGAGTGGATTGTCGCCTTCAAAATATTATAGTTTTACCGTTTTTGGTTCCCGTGCAGGTGCCTCCGATAACCGTGAAACCAAATACGAGTTTAAAGGGGCTGGCGATGCAGTTTTTTCGCTCCTGAATACTTCTTCTAACTCTTCACGGGTTGCTGTTACCAAAAACGTTCGCCCCGATTCTGAAGGAGTTATAACAATGACTGTTAGTGCAGGCCCTGCCAACGATCAGGCCGAGAAGTTTTTCTACCTGGGTGCAATGAAAATTCATGTTTCTGATTTCCCTCTATCAGTTAAGTCCGACACTGAGATCCCGGTTATAAAAGTTTCATATCTTGGTAAGAATCTGAACGTGGAGAATTATTCAGGGGATATAACAGTGTACGACACCACCGGTAAGTTGCTTTCCGGTGGACGTGCACATGCAGGAAGCTATTCGGTAAATTTGTTGCCGGGAATATACCTGGTACGAACCGAAGCCGGAGTGGCTCGTTTGAGCGTTGAAAATTAAGTAACCTTAGTTATTTATA
>JAVFAG010000202.1:0-2601 GCA_034002585.1 Paludibacter sp. | reverse complement strand
TATTAATTATTCACATTGGTTCAAAATTGGATTAAAAATCAATTTAATGTAATAGTATATGGTACTCTGAACAGATAAAAAAAGGTGTATTTTCATTCAACTACTCTTTCAGGTTGTAAACCGTTGCCTGTATTTTAAAGGTGTCACCCCCGTAATCTCACGGAATTGTTTATTGAAATGACTCAGGTTGTTAAATCCACTGTCATATGCCACATCGGCAACACTGAGTCCATCATTCATCAGGAGTTTACAGGCAAAATCAACTTTAATGATATTCAGGTACTCAAAAATGGTCTTCCCGGCCTGCTTCTTAAAAAAACGACACAATGAACCGGGTGCTAAATTAACTAAGGATGCAATCCGCTCTAAATCAATTTCCTCCCGGTAATGCTCCATCAAAAATTTGTAGATAGTCTGAATGCGTTGGTTATCAGTATGAAAACGTGTGTTGATGTATTCCTTACTGGCAAGAAGTACAAGTTCTTCACTTTTACCTATCATGTTTAATATTTCCAAGAACAGAATATAACGCTCAAAATGAGTAGCATAGGGCATCTGCAGCATCAGATTACTGGCCTGGTCTAAAGTGTTCCCCACTATTCGTATTCCCCTGGTGGCAAGTGAAAGCGCCTTCTCTGCATTACCGAACTCGTTGAGCGACAGCATTTCCTTTCCCAACGATGCATCGGAAAACTGCACATACACCATTTCTAATTTTCGCTTGCCGGTAGTATATTGTTCCTTGTCAACCACCCAGGTATGTGGAATATTCGGCCCAACAAATACTAAATCGCCGGGCTGAAATTCATCCATCGAATCCGCTACAAAACGTTTGCCCGTACCTTCGGTGATAAAACTGATTTCGTAATACGAATGATAATGCCAGTTGATGCTTTCCAGATTATCCTGAAATATCCCAACCCGTAAGGCTGCATCCTGATGAAAACTTTCCTGCTTGACTTCTATAGGCATAAATTTCTGTGTTTTTTCGCTAATCTGCACATATAAGGTTAATATAGCATCAAAAGTAGTGAAAATTGTTGAATACCAATAGCAGGGAATGCTCTATTTTTGCATTATTCAATTTTAATTACACATTAACTCCTGAATTATCATGAATGAAATTTTAGAAAAATTGTTAGAAGTAGTAGAATTAGGTAAAGCGGATCAAAAATCTCCATTTCCGCCCCAACTCAAAGGTCAGGATGGCGCCTCTGAACTTACAGCTTCCGCTCTGGAAGCAGGTATCAGTCCACAAGACATTCTCGAAAAAGCGTTGATTCCGGCCATGGACAAAGTAGGAAAGAAATTTACCGAAAATAAAATTTTTGTTCCTCAAATGCTGATGTCGGCACGTGCAATGGGCGCTGCTATGTTACAGTTAAAGCCTTTCTTTGCCTCCGGCGATATTAAAACAAAAGGTACCTTTATTATTGGAACAGTGAAGGGTGATTTACACGATATTGGTAAAAACCTTGTTGCCATGATGGTGGAAGGTTCAGGTTGGTCGGTAATCGATCTTGGCGTGGATGTGCCTGCCGAACGCTATATTCAGACTTTAAAGGAAAATCCGGGCTCGGTGGTTGCCTTATCGGCTTTACTTACCACGACCATGGTGAATATGGGAGAGATTGTGTCGAGCATTAAAGCTGAACTCCCGGATACGTATGTGTTTATCGGAGGTGCTCCTGTGAACAACGAATTCTGCAAAAAAATCGGCGCTGATGCCTATGCTCCCGATCCTCAGGGAGTGGTGGAACAACTCAACAAATTAGCATCCTAACTGCAAGTCGTCGGGCAGCTCAAGAAACTACCTTTTTACTACGATTATTACCGCTGGTAGTTGACCCGAAATTTCCCCGTAATGAGCCCTTGAAAAAAGGTTTCGGGGATGATTTTGTCAAAATCTTAAATTTCAAAATTAAAAATGATAACAGATATGAAAAGCTGGATTAACCAGCAAATCGCTTCCAATCAACGAATCAGCATTCCGATTATGACACATCCCGGAATTGAAATGATAGGCAAATCGGTGAAAGAGGCTGTTCAAAACGGTGTAATACATGCTGAAGCGATTAAAAAGCTGGCAGAGGTCTACCCTTCGGCTGCCACAACCGTGATTATGGACTTAACGCTGGAGGCTGAAGCTTTTGGTTGCCAGATTGAATTTCAGGAAAACGACATGCCTCATATTTTGGGCAGATTAGTAAGTTCGGCCGAAGAAATTGAAGCGTTGAAGGTGCCTGATTTAACTGCCGGAAGAATGCAGGAATACCTCACAGCCAATAGATTAACAGTTGAGATGGGATTAGACAAACCGGTTCTGGCTGGCGTTATTGGTCCGTTTTCGCTTGCGGGCAGATTGTACGATGTTTCGGAAATTATGATGGCCTGTTACATGGAGCCTGAAGCGATTCAATTGTTGCTCGATAAATGTACTGAATTTATCATTCTTTATTGTCGCGAATTGAAAGCCATCGGTTGCTCAGGCGTGGTGGTTGCCGAGCCTGCTGCCGGACTGCTTTCCAACGAAGATTGTCAGACTTTTTCTTCTGTATATGTGAAGCGATTGGTCGATGAATTGCAGGATAACAGCTTTAC
>JAVFAG010000201.1:0-2630 GCA_034002585.1 Paludibacter sp. | reverse complement strand
CAGATATCCGGAACTGTAAGCGGGTAACTGCTAATTCCTGCAGTGCCATTTCCAGCCCAAATTGTATTGAGGGAAATTCGCTGAGGTCAATATCATCAGGATTATCACCTGCATTGATTGCCTCACAAAGCTCCCTCAGCTTAGCATCGTAGCTATCCATCGGATCCGGACTTAATCCCGGAATTGTGGAACATTCACCTATCCCTCTTAGAACCAGTAAATCGTTTGCGGATGAATCATAAAGAAGACCATCGGCAGGCGAAAACGACGATACCTTTCCACTTGGTTTCGGTACATGATCAATTACTGTTTCTTCCAGAAGGATAAACGACGAGTATTTATCGTAAAGAATTCCCCGCGAGGTACCGGCAGGGAAGTTAAACTCAAACTTTCGGGTAAAATAACTGGCTTTCATTCCTGTTTTTTTTAAGAGATGGAAAATGAACGCTTTGAAAATTACGGATTTGGCACCTATGGAAGGCTCTCATTCGGTTGTTTATTAATAGGTGAAAAATGACAGGTACAACTTTGATTGAGTCTTCCGGGAAAGGTTTTTCAACTTATCAATCCCAATGCAAAGAGCAGGGCAAAAAGCAAACTGGCCATCGACAAACGTTTTAATTCAGGGAAAAGCTGTATATACTCCTTAAAGGTAAACACCGCTTTCAGATTTCTGAACACCAACGGAAAAGCAGCCCAGTAAATCCATTGCCAGTAGCTAATGTACTCGAGCAGGGTAAAAACAGTAACTGCAGCAAAAGCGCCAAAAAGTAAAAAGGCGTGGTAGATGCGTGCTTTGGGGAGACCCATTGCAACGACAAGGGTTCTTTTGCCGGTCATTTTATCCGATTCGTAATCGCGCAGGTTGTTGAGGTTCAGCACACCCACACTCAGAAAACCGATAGCAGTGGCCGGCAACAGCAAGGACCAGCGAAGATCGAATGCATGCAGGAAATACGTTCCCATAACACCTACTAAACCAAAAAAGAGGAACACGAACAAATCGCCCTTTGCTTTGTAACCATAGGGATTTTTACCAACAGTGTACTTGATTGCAGCAGCAATGGCGGCCACTCCCAGAAAAGCGAAAATAATTATTAATGATAAATGATTAATGATTAATGGGTTGCGATTGGAGAACCCTTCGAAAATCAGCCAGATGCCGGAGATAACGGCCAGTACGACAACGATTACAATTCCACGCAACATAGCAGCGGGACTTATCTTGCCCGATTGCACCATACGACGCGGACCAATGCGCTCGGCGGTATCCTTGCCGTTTTTAAAATCGCCGTAATCGTTGGCCATGTTTGATACGATCTGCAGCAGCAAAGTAGTGATTGCAGCCAGTACCAGCACCGGCCAGCGAAATGCTCCCGACGCCCATGCCAGGGCACTACCAGTGATGGTATTGGCCAAAGCAAGAGGAAGCGTACGAAGGCGCATGGATTCTATCCAGTATCTCATTTTCAGGGCAGTTTTGGATATTTCTGAAAGTCGGGCTTGCGTTTTTCCAAAAAGGCCTTTTTTCCTTCGTGAGCTTCCTCGGTCATGTAATACAACATCGTTGCATTACCCGCCAGCTCCTGAATACCTGCCTGTCCATCGAGCTCGGCATTGAGGCCAGCCTTAATCATCCGGAGGGCAAGCGGACTGTGCTGCATCATTTCCTTACACCACTTAACAGTTTCATCCTCCAATTGATCGAAAGGCACAACGGTGTTAACAAGGCCCATTTCAAGCGCTTCGGCAGCTGAATACTGGCGGCACAGGAACCAAATCTCACGGGCTTTCTTCTGTCCAACGATACGGGCCAGGAACGACGAGCCAAATCCGGCATCGAAACTACCCACGCGCGGACCGGTCTGACCGAAAATAGCATTATCCGAAGCGATTGACAAGTCGCACACCACATGCAACACATGTCCACCACCGATGGCATAACCATTTACCATAGCCACAACCGGTTTGGGCATACTGCGAATCATTTTCTGCAAATCCAAAACGTTAAGACGTGGAACTCCATCCTTGCCGATATATCCGGCAATGTTTTTTACATTTTGGTCACCTCCGGCACAAAAAGCTTTATCACCTTCACCCGTAAGAATTATCGTTGCAATATCCTGACTCTCACGACAGAACACCATAGCCTGAATTATTTCCTTGATGGTATCGGGTGTAAAGGCATTTCGGTAGCGCGGACGGTTAATCGTAATCTTAGCTATTCCTTCGAAGTACTCAAATTTAATCTCTTCGAATTCCTGAATGGTAGTCCAGTTTCTCATATTATGTTTGTTTTAAAATTTACGTTTTAGCACATATTGAAAGTGAAAAATTTTACATTTTGGAACGTAAAGCAGTAAATAACTCTTTATACGTTGATACGTTTACAGCTCTGTCGGTAGGAACTTCCAGAACAGCCGCACCGGGTTGTTGAAGAAAATCAAGAAGAATCCCGCGCACATCCTTCTGTGATTTCTGCCATTCCAGTTTTTTATAGTTTATACCGAAAGCCCGGCAAAGCGCTTCGATATTTACCGAGTGACGGGCATCAAAAAAGGGCTGGCACCGTTCGATAACCTTCTGATCGCCAATCATACTGAAAATATTTGCACCATCGTTATTGAGTA
>JAVFAG010000200.1:0-2670 GCA_034002585.1 Paludibacter sp. | reverse complement strand
TTGTGATAACAAGTAATTGATTAAGTAATTGTTCAGCCTGTTCAGGTTGCTCGTTTCGTAATTTTCTCCACTCACGTAATTTGCTCAGTTGCATTTTATGGAGTGTGATAAGTGGATTTTTGCGTCGCCCAATATTTTCAAGTAGATTTTCGCGGCGTGAGGCAGTGTTTCCTCCAAGCATCATAGCAATCTGATCCATACTTAATCGATGTTCGGTCAATATTCTTCCCAGTAGCTCTTCGCGTAAATTGTTGTCGTTCACAAGAGAAGCATAATCCTTCATGATGTCGGTATCGGCATTTAGCAGATTGGTTTCAATTTGTATCAGAGCATATTTGAGAAAAGGCCATTGTTGTGCCTGTGATTTTAATTGATCATACAGTTCAGGATTACTTTCCTGAAGTTGCTTCAATCCGAATCCAACTCCATACCATCCTGTTAAATTGTAACGCGATTGATTCCAGCTGAAAACCCACGGAATGGCCCGAAGATCACCCAATGTTCGTTTGCCGGTACGCCGGGCAGGGCGCGATCCTATTTTACTTTGCTCCACCACATCAATAGGCGTACATTCGCTATAAAACTCAATGAACCGGGGATGCTTAATTAATTCCTGGTAATATTCGAGTGAGTAACGAGCCAGTACATCAAGGGCTTCGAATGGCAAATCAGCTCCTGTTATTGGATACAGTGAATAACTGGTTTGCATGGCAGTCCCCGATAACAGCATCTCGAGGTTATAGGTTGCATTCACCAGGTTGGCAAATTGCTGGGCAATGGTTTCACCCTGGACTGTCAGTTTAAGGTCGCCGCTCACACTCCCTGAGGGCATTCCGTCCAGGAATCGGTGATACTTTCCACCTCCGCGACTAATGGTTCCTCCGATACCGTGGAAAAAGCGTAGCTTTAGTTTGTGTTTGCGGCCTACCCGTGTCAGGGCCTGCTCAGCCTGATGAATATTCCACCGGCTTGCTACAATACCACCGTCTTTATTGCTGTCGCTATAGCCCAGCATCACTTCCTGTGTGCCGGTTCTCATTTGCTGAATAAACGGTTGTGAAAGGTACTGGTCAAGGATCAGGTATGATTGTTTAAGGTCATCGATGGTTTCAAACAAAGGCACAACCTGTAAAAGTCCGGGTTGCATGCCTACTTCGCGCATGAAAATATAAACGGCCAGCAAATCGCTCATGCCACGGGTCATGCTTACAATTAATGAACCGATGCCTTCCGGACCGTAGTGTTCGCAATGTTCCTTTAAAACCCTGAAACAATTGAGAACCTGATCGGCTTCAGGGCCAACAGAAGTACCGCTCACGACAAAAGGCCGGTTGCTTTTTAGCTCCTGTTGAAGAAAAAGCTGTTTCTTCTTTTCATCCCACTGTGTGAAATCGGTTTCAGGAAGCATAGCAAATTCAAGCATTTGCTCAATAGCTTTATCGTGGAAGGCGCTGTTTTGGCGAATGTCAAGTTTGGCCAAATGAAATCCAAAGCATTTCACCTGACGCTGCACTGGAAATAAATAGGTTTCTGCTATGCGTTGAGCACCTGCCTCAAGCAGAGTTTGCCTCAGGAAAGCCAGTTCTTCCTGTAATTCTGCAGCATTTTGAAAACAGCTCTTCTCACAGGTATTCACCGGGTTACGAGTGTTTTCAAGTTTTAATAGAAGGAAGTTCAAAAACTGCCGCCAGGGCTCATGCAGGTTACGATCGATTGCTTTTTGGCCACGGACACCAAAGACCTCTTTCATGGCAGTAATTCGTACCAGAAGTTCTTCGGGCACATAGCTGCGGTGTTCAGAAAAACTTAAGGCTGAAATCAATGCCTTGAGTTGATTTTCGATGAGTAGAATAGCCGCTTCACGGTGTAAACGCAGAGTGTCGCGTGTTACTTCGGCTGTTACATAGGGGTGTCCGTCGCGATCGCCACCCACCCAACTACCAAACGAAAGTAAGGGATAGCTGGCCGGGTCGCTTAGTCGGTCAGGGGAAAAGCCTGCGGCCTGCCAGGCAAATTTAAGTCGCTTATCACTTAGTACCAGTGCTTCGGGAAACACCTTGGTAAAATAGTGCATCACAGCGCTACGCTCCGAACTAACATCGGGTTTTTCAAGATATACTTCACCACTGCGCCACCAACGTTCGAGTAGCGCATGAAAGGCTTCTTCCATCACCTGAAGTTCGGTTTCCGACCAAATAGCATTTTCCTTTTTTACCAGCATCAGGTAAAATTCACGGTGTAACTCCAGAATGGATACACGTTTGGCTTCTGTTGGATGGGCTGTAAGAACCGGCTGGACGTGAATATTCGGCAGAATTGCTGCAATTTGATCTTCGGTAAGGCCTCTTTTTTTCCAGCTGGCGAAGGTTTCGGCCCAGGATCCCCGAATGTATTCAGCTCCGATACGGTTTTCAACCTTACGACGAAACTGCACGGCAGCATTTTCTTCAACGAGATTCATCAACTGGAAATATATACTCAGGGCCTGCACTAATTTCTGGCTTTTTGAACTATCATCGATGATTTTACGGTCGGTTTCGCTGATTTCAAAAAGCAAACCGGCCACTTCGTCTTCGTTTAAATCGCGCAATACATTAATAAAATAGGAACAAACTGTATGTAAATCGTTGCCAATCTTACGAAATCCTTCTGTTTCAATGGCATGTTTAC
>JAVFAG010000199.1:0-2678 GCA_034002585.1 Paludibacter sp. | reverse complement strand
TGCTAATGACTTCTTTCAGATTTGCAGTCGCCTGCAACACCCTTGTCAATCGCTAATGTTTCCTATCAACTCGGCACATACAGGAACTTGCATCCTGTTAGCTTAATACCATGCCCGACATACCAAATTAAAAAAGGCTGAACAAATTGTTCAACCTTTTAGTGTATCGAAATGTGGGCGTTGACGGATTCGAACCGCCGACCCTCTGCTTGTAAGGCAGATGCTCTGAACCAGCTGAGCTAAACGCCCGGTGTGTGTTTTTTAGATAAGAGAAAGAATCGTTGATGGTGGGCGTTGACGGATTCGAACCGCCGACCCTCTGCTTGTAAGGCAGATGCTCTGAACCAGCTGAGCTAAACGCCCGTTCTTTCTTTTCTACAGTGCTTTTCGACTAAAGCGGTGCAAAGATACGACATTTTTCGAAACAGCCAAAAAATGAAGTGCATTTTTTAATGGAATCGCAAAAAAAATCAGTTCTGTTTAAAAAGCACCTTAAACGCTTCTTCTACCTTGCGTACCCGGACGAGTTCGATGGTACTGTTACCCAGGTTCAGTCCTTTCATCTCGAACCAGGGGATAATCATTTTGGTGAAGCCCAGCTTTTCGGCTTCACGGATGCGCTGTTCGATGCGGTTGATAGGGCGAATCTCTCCTGAGAGACCCACTTCGCCGGCCATGCACACATGCTTTTGGAGGGAAATATCAAGATTGGAAGATAAAACAGCTGCAAGTACAGCCAGGTCGATAGCAGGATCGTTCACCTTGATGCCACCTGCGATATTCAGAAATACATCTTTTTGAGCCAGTTTAAAGCCGGCACGCTTCTCGAGCACCGCCAGCAACATATTCAGCCGGCGCAGGTCGAAACCGGTTACCGAACGTTGAGGCATTCCATAAGCAGCTGAACTCACCAGCGCTTGAACTTCTATAAGAAACGGACGAATGCCTTCAATGGCTGAAGCGATGGCCACACCACTCAGTCCTTCGTGGTTTTGCGACAACAGCAATTCGGAAGGATTGCTTACTTCCCGCAGACCACCTTGCTGCATCTCGTAAATTCCCAGTTCAGCCGTAGAGCCAAAACGGTTCTTAATAGAACGCAAAATGCGATACAGATAATGCTGGTCGCCTTCGAACTGAAGTACCGTATCCACAATATGTTCCAGCACTTTCGGACCAGCAATGCTGCCTTCCTTATTAATATGACCAATCAGAAAAACAGGAACGGCCGATGTTTTGCAGTATTTGAGGAGTGCAGCCGCACATTCGCGCACCTGCGATACACTGCCCGGAGAAGAATCGATGGTTTCGGTGGAAATAGTTTGAATCGAATCGACAATCACCAATTCGGGCTGTACATTTTTAATGTGTACAAAAATCTGTTCGAGCGCAGTTTCGCTCACTACGTAACATTCGGGATTGTGCGCCTGCAACCGTTCGGCTCGCAGTTTAATTTGCTTCACGCTCTCCTCACCCGATACATATAAAATTCGTTTGCTCGTAAGATGCAGCACCACCTGCAGCACCAGGGTTGATTTGCCAATGCCCGGTTCACCTCCGATGAGCACCAGAGAACCCGGAACCAATCCGCCACCGAGTACCCGGTTCAGCTCAGCCGAGCGGGTATCGATGCGGACTTCTTCCGTAGTTTCAATTTCAGAAATCAGGATGGGTTTCGATTTGGCGATTTCTAAACCGGACAGTTGCACCTGTTGCTTGGTTTCCTTTGCAAGGATTTCCTCCACATAGGTATTCCATTCTCCACAGGCAGGGCATTTACCGATCCACTTGGGCGAATCGTTGCCGCAATTCTGACAAACATATACCGATTTAGTCTTTGCCATAATCAACTATTTAAAAAGCGTCAATAATCGCTTTAAAGTCAGCAACCTTCAGCGATGCACCGCCAATCAGTCCACCATCCACATCGGGATTCGAAAACAATTCTTTAGCATTTCCGGCATTACAGCTACCACCATATAGTATCGAAGTGTTATCAGCGACTTCCTGACCGTATTTTGCAGCCAGTGTCTGACGTATAAATGCGTGAATTTCCTGAGCCTGTGCTGCAGAAGCCGTTTTACCGGTACCAATAGCCCAAACGGGCTCGTAAGCCAATACAAGCTTGCCGAAATCTTCAGCTGAAAGATCAAACAGCGACTCTTCGATCTGTTGTTTAACAACCTCAAAGTGCTTTTCAGCCTCACGTTCTTCAAGCACTTCACCAATACAGAAAATCGGTGTCAGGTCGTTTTTCAATGCCAGCTCCACCTTTGTTTTCAGAATAGCAGCCGTTTCGCCGTAGTAAGCACGACGCTCCGAGTGACCCAGGATAACATACTCAGCACCAGTCGATTTAACCATCGAAGCCGAGATTTCGCCGGTATAAGCACCCGATTCCTTATCGGCACAGTTTTGTGCAGCAACTCCAATTTTGGTACTATCAACCACCGCTGCCACACTGGCCAGGTGAATGTACGGAGTACCAATTACCACATCACAATTCAGGGATGCACCTTTCAGCGCTTCGTTCAGCTCAGTAGCCAGCGTTAACCCTTCCTGAAGGGTTTTGTTCATTTTCCAGTTGCCTGCAACAATGTTTTTTCTCATTTTTTTACCTATTAAAATTAGTGAATCTTTTTTATATCCCGCCAGTGGCGTTTATCGATTATAGTTCC
>JAVFAG010000198.1:0-2692 GCA_034002585.1 Paludibacter sp. | reverse complement strand
GTGTGGCAGGGTCTGGCCGATGAGGACCCGGACGTGGATGCCGTTTACCGTTTGACTTCCGATGTGCCTTGTTATTTCAACGAAAAAGGCCCTGTGGTGCTGGGAAAGGGTACGATAACTCCCTTCAATACACAGAATACCATGATTCGAAAGGAATTGTTCCCGCTGATGTATTTGCCTACCTACGTCACTTTTCGTTTTACCGATATTCTCAGGGGACTTGTTGCACAGCCTATCATGTGGCTCTCCGGTTATCAGTTGGGATTCGTGGATGCTACCGTTGTTCAGAAACGAAATCCGCATGATTATATGAAGGATTTTTTATCGGAACTGCCGATGTACGAACATGGTGAGAAGGTAATTGAATTGGTTTCGTCGAATATTTCGGGGGATGCGAGTATTGAAAATAATCTCTACAATGCGTATCACGCTCTTCATCGGAACGGGATTGTGATTGATAAGGAATTGCAAACGTTGGAGGCGTGGCTGAAAGACTTGAATAGTTGAGAATGTCAGTCCTCATTTCAGTTTTTTGTAGCGGTTTTTAATATTTATTCTGAAATTTCCCGTATCTTTGCGCCGCTCATTTTGAGCATCCTAAAACTGATTTTTCCCATGGTACCTCATTACAAAAACAAAGCCCGTCCCGAGAAAGATATGATATTTGGCATTCGTGCGCTGATAGAAGCGATTGATGCCGGTAAAGAAATTGATAAAATCCTGTTACGAAGGGATATGACCAGCGAACTATCGCGCGATTTGTTTAAACGCCTCGAGGGGATGAATGTGCCGGTGCAAAAGGTGCCGATTGAAAAGCTGAATAAAATTACGCTGAAAAATCACCAGGGTGTCATCGCGTTTATTTCGCCGGTGACCTATCAGCATATCGAGGATATTATTCCCGGAATTTATGAGGAAGGCCGCACGCCCTTTATTGTAGTGCTCGATAATATTACCGATGTGCGCAATTTCGGAGCTATTGCCCGTAGTTGCGAATGTGCCGGCGTTGACGCTATTGTGGTTCCTGTTAAAGGAGGTGCAGCACTCAATGCGGATGCGGTAAAAACTTCGGCAGGTGCTCTGATGAAAATTCCGGTGTGCCGGGAAGAAAATATTGGCAATGCACTGAAATTCCTTTCTGCATCGGGAATTAAACTGGTGGCTGCTACCGAAAAGGCTGCTGATAATTACACCGCAGTAAGCCTGAAAGACCCGGTTGCAATTGTAATGGGCTCGGAAGATGAGGGCATAGCTCCTGAACATCTTCGTCTGTGCCACGAACTGGTGAAAATTCCGATGATGGGCACCATTGGTTCGCTCAATGTATCGGTGGCTACAGGTGTTCTTCTGTATGAAGTGATTCGTCAACGTTCAATCTAATCAATATTTTGTATGGAAAAAAGAACCATTGGAATCCATGAGAAACTGCCCTTGTTGCAGAGTTTACCCCTGAGTGTACAACACCTTACCGCCATGTTCGGAGCCACTATCCTGGTTCCGATTCTCGTTGGTGTCGATCCTGCCATTGCCTTGCTGATGAATGGCATCGGTACGCTGATTTATACCTGGGTCACTAAAGGAGGTATTCCGGCCTACCTGGGCTCTAGTTTCGCATTTATTTCTCCCATTATCCTTATTGCAACTCAACACGGTGGTTTTAGTCACGCGCAATCTGGTTTTATCTTCTTTGGTTTGTTCTTCATCGCCATGTCGTTTGTGGTGAAAAAATGGGGTATCCGCTGGATTGATGTGGTGATGCCTCCGGCCGTGATGGGCGCTGTTGTGGCGATTATTGGCCTGGAACTGGCTCCGGTAGCGGTTCAGCAAGCCGGACTGGCACCCTGGCCAACTGCCGTGGGACAAACGGTGCAGGCTTTCTCGCTCGATTCAAATACGGTGATTGTTTCCATGTTTACACTTATCGTTGGGATCGCCGGATCGGTGATGTTCCGTGGTTTTATGCAGATTATTCCTATCCTGTTTGCCGTAGTGGCGGGTTATATTCTGGCTTTGTTCATGGGAATGGTGGATACAACCCGAATTCTCGAAGCCAACTGGCTGGCACTGCCTTCCTTTAGTCTGCCAACCTACAATCCGAGCGCTATTCTGATTATCGCTCCTGCCTGTATCGTGGTGTTGGCCGAGCACATTAGTCACCTGATTGTTACCGGCAAAATTACCGAAGAGGATTTAATGAAGAAACCGGGTTTGCACCGTTCGCTCCTGGGCGATGGTATCAGCAATGTGGTTTCCGGTTTTGCGGGATCGCCTCCTAACACGACCTACGGCGAAAATATTGGTGTGATGGCCATTACCCGTGTTTATTCGGTGTGGGTAATCCGGGGTGCAGCCGTGCTGGCCATTGCGTTTTCGTTTATCGGTAAGGTGTCGGCGGCTATTGCGACAATTCCCACAGCGGTAATGGGCGGAATTACGCTCTTGCTCTATGGAGTGATTGCAGTTCAGGGTTTCAGGATGTTTGTAGAGCAAAAAGTGGATTTCAGTAAAAACCGCAACATGGTGCTGGGTGCTGTAACTTTCGTGGTTGGAGTAGGAGGGGCCGCCATTCACCTGGGAACGGTCGAACTGAAAGGGATGGCGCTGGCTGCTGTAATCGGCGTGGTATTGTCGTTGCTCTTCTGGCTGTTCGATAAGCTTAACTGGATGAACGACAAGGTGAAATGAAAGTTCT
>JAVFAG010000197.1:0-2725 GCA_034002585.1 Paludibacter sp. | reverse complement strand
TGCACATTCCGGTGATACTGACCCCCATTCCGGCATACTGACCCCCTACAATAGGTCAGTGAGTCAAAGAGCGTAGAATGGGTACAATATTATCTTTTTTTTCTTAACGATTCACCCTTTAAATCGATTCGGATAGTATTATGAAGGATACGATCCAAAATGGCATCTGCAACAGTAGCATCCTCAAAGAGTTCGTACCATTTGGCAACAGGCAGCTGCGAGCTGATGAGTGTAGATTTTTTACCGTGCCTGTCCTCAATAATTTCAAGCAGTTCAAGACGTATATTGGCATCAACAGGATGGATACCAAAATCATCCAGTATGATCAGATCCTGTTTTTCGATGCGCAAGAGCTCTTTGATGTAGGTGCCTTCAGCTTTGGCTATGCGTAGTTTTTGAAAGAGTTTTTGCATGTTAAAGTACATGACCTTATAGCCCACTCGACAGGCCTGATGCCCAATAGCTGATGCGATAAAGCTTTTACCCACGCCCGTAGGGCCAGTAATGAGTATGTTTTCGGCTTTTTTGATAAAAGAACAGTCACTGATTGAGGCAACAGTATTCTTGTCCAGATTACGGCTTGCCGTGTAATCGAGTTCTTCCAGTGATGCCTGATAGCGAAAACGCGCAGCGGTTACCAGGCGATCCTGTTTACGCGCCTGACGGTATTCCCACTCAGCCTGCAGGAGTGATTGCAGCAGTTGATCACCAGTTAGATGCGTGAGCTGGTGCGTTTCGCTGAGGCTTTGATACAGGCTTGCCATCCCGTCCATTTTAAGGGATCGCATGGATTGTTTGATTTGATCTTGCATAAAATTTTAGTTTTAAGTGAATGATAAAGAGATTAAAAAAACATGATAAATGCTTTTTGTCAGTGATAATGCTCTGGTCCCCGGATGTTTTCGTGCAGAGGCAAAACGGGCATAGGCGGCGAGACAGGCTGTGGTGGTCGTTCCATGATGTTTTTAATGAACATATAGTTATACACCTCCAGTTCGAGTCCTTTTCGTACAGCTTGTTTGAGCCTTTCGGCTCCAAGTTTTCGGTAAAGTGACTGTATGCCCTGACAGCTTTTGAAGCTTTGTTCCGGATGACTTTTACTTTGAATCAGCAGCTCAACATATCGTGCCACATCAGCATCAATACGTTTTGCCCAGTTGATGAAGAACTCGGGCGATAGCCCCAATAAATACTGATGCTGCGAGGGCAGATGATCAGCAACTGTGGTGTATTGGTGCATGCGGCGACTGCGTGCATGATAGGCTATTTGCTGTTGCTCATAATATACGTGTACGCTGCTGGAGGTGTAGATTACTGACACTTTTTTGCCGATGTAACGCATCGGTACACTGTAGTAATGCTTGTCCTGACTGAGAATAATGTGGCAGTTTTTTTGAACAGTGGCTGTTTTATAATATTTGATTTCAAAGGCTTTTTCCGGTAGTGGATTCAGTAGTGTTTTTTCCTGTTTTTCATAGTGTTCGAGCCTGCTGTTTCCGCTTTTAGTCAGTGGTGTCTGGTTGTGTTTTAACAGCTGCTCTTTGATGGCTGTGTTGATTTGTTCCAGGCTGTAAAAGCTTTGGTTACGCAAAGGCGCATAGACACGGCTGTAAAGGATACGTACCAGGCCTTCTACCAATGATTTGTCTTTGGGTTTTGCTACTCTGGTTGGCACAATAGCCATTTGGTAGTGATTGCAGAAGTCGCTGAAGCTGCGGTTTATATCAGGTTCATAGCGATCCGCTTTGGTTACACCGCTCTTAAGGTTGTCACACACAATCGCTTTAGGGCTGCCTTTAAAGTATTCCAGCATTTGTTTACAGGCAAGAATAAAGTCGGCACTGTTCTGTGATTCTACGGCACAGGCAAAGCTGTACTGGCTATAGCCCAGTATGGCAACAAAAAACTCTACTTCAACATCCTTATCTGTTTGTAGGTCGTGGTATTTTAACTTCTTGCCGGCAAAGTCAATATATACTTTATCAGCCGGGGAATGCGGTATTACCATGCTGGCCTGTTGTGCCTTGTCCCATTGCTGATAGTGCCAGCAAAACTGAGAATAGCTGTATCCCTGCGGGTATCGTTCTTTGTATTCACCCCACAAAACATAGCGGTTCACTCCGGTTAGTCTGAGTTGTTGCTCCATCCAGGGAAACATGGATTGAAGGTCGGCCAGATGGTCTTTGCTGACTGAAGCTTTTCCGTTGAGCAGTCCTTCCAGCGCAATATCGTCCATTACAATGAGCTGTTCCAGGGTATAAGCATTGCTTTGGATAAAGCTTTTATAACGCTTAATTGTGTTGCGAGATAGCGTGAGATCTCGTGCTATCTGTTTGATGCTTTCGTCATGCTGTAACTTAATCAGCATTTGTTTAATGGTGTTCATAGGTTTAGTTTTTCCTGCCATTGCTACGCTTTTTGGTTCACTGCAAATGTGAAGCAAAACATCAACCTATTGTAATGATCTTAGGGGGTCAGTATGCCGGAAT
The DNA here is from genome assembly GCA_034002585.1 of Paludibacter sp. Taxonomy (GTDB): domain Bacteria; phylum Bacteroidota; class Bacteroidia; order Bacteroidales; family Paludibacteraceae; genus Paludibacter. Next base: position 236 of record JAVFAG010000197.1, on the reverse strand, counting down.
GGCATGATGTATTGAATAGTTCAAGGGGTCAGTATGTCGGATTATCAGGTTCTGTTTGCTGATCGTGACTGTAAAAAATGTGCAAAACATAGAACCAACAAACTAAAAAGGTCTCCCCCGGGGGTCAACATTCCGGAATAATAAATATCACAGCAAGGCACAACGTTGTTGCATGCCAGAACTCATTAACAAACCCAAATTTTGGAGGGGGTCAGTATGCCGGAATGGGGGGTCAG
>JAVFAG010000196.1:0-2727 GCA_034002585.1 Paludibacter sp. | reverse complement strand
GTCTCAAGCCGGTATTATTTTTCCTTCGATTATGCCAATGTGCATGTGGCAGTTCTCGATCAATACACAGCTTATACTCCCGGAAGTGCGCAATTTAGCTGGTTAGAAAACGACCTGGCAACTACTACTAAGCCCTGGAAGATTATTTTACTTCATGAGCCGGGCTGGACAGCTTATCCTGTTTCGGGAGGACATTCCAATAATCTGAACGTTCAGAATGTCATTCAACCCTTATGCCTGAAATACGATGTTCAGTTGGTGATTTCCGCACACAATCACTATTATTCGCGTGCCGATGTGCATAACGTAATGCACATTACCACAGCGGGAGGCGGGGCTCCGCAATACACACCTGCACCGCAGGAAAATGTGGTCATCTTCGACAAATCCTATCATTTTTGTCAGTTCGATATTGATGACACCAAACTCAGACTGACTGCAAAACGGAGTAATGGAAGTGTAATTGAAACCTTCGATTATGTAAAATCGAATGAACCGGGTATTTATGTATCACCACGAACGATACTGACAAATTCCGGCTCTAACTATCAACTTTCAGCGGTTGTTTTTCCTAAAGCATTTTCTAATGAACAGGTTAGCTGGACTTCGGACAACGTTGCTGTGGCAACCGTAAGTTCAACAGGTCTTGTGACCGGTGTTTCAGACGGGAATGCCACCATCACAGCTTCGATACTCGGAGGCACCAAAATCGCAACAACAAGTATTTCTGTGTCTGCCTACACTGGTAATTTAAGTTTGGATAATTGCGATGCGATTACAGGGTGGGGTGGTTCATCATCCAATGTGAGGTCTTTAAACACAATTGACTACATGGAAGGAACTGCATGTGTGCAAAGCGTTGGATCCGTATCAGAGGAATTTAAGAAAGTATTTTCGTCACCTTTCAACTCGGGATCAACCCTGTCAAACGGGGTGTTGAAATTCTGGTATTATATTTCGGATGTGAGTCTGACGAGCACCGTAAGGGTGGAAGTAGGAAGTGGCGGAAAAGCCGACACCGATGAGTTACAATGGTCATTATCCGGAATAAAAAACGGATGGAATGAACTATCATTGAGAACGAGCACAGCATCGAGGACTGGTACGACCAATTTAGCAGCTATCAACTGGTTTCGGATTTATGCTACAAAATCGGGCAGCATCACAACCCGTATTGATGATATCCGCATGGGGCCGGATGAATTATTTTCAGGAATAAACCAGATCAACACTAAAAATGGCATGTCGTTCAGGCTGTTTCCGAATCCGTATAAATCGGGTAATCTGACCTTCAACTTATCCGGTTTTGAAAATGAAAGATCTATCCGCATAAAAATTTACAACATCAGTGGTGAACCTGTTTTTATGAAAGAAATGCACTATAGCAGTTCCCGAAAGGAAATCGAATTACCTCGCAATCTACCTGAGTCAATCTATCTTGTTAGTGTTGAAACGGATAAATGGCGGCTGGTGGAAAAACTAATCAGGAACTAACAATTAGGCTGTCAATCCGAATAAATCATCTTAATTCAATATTATGAAGTCAAGCACAAGTCAAACCTCACTTTTTATAATAGCTTTATCGCTACTGAGCTCAATTTTCAGTGTGAATGCAAACAAACATGCCAAACAAACCCACTATCCTTCCTACAACGGATTGATTATGGCCGGTTATCAGGGTTGGTTTCGGGAAGCCAAAGACGGGATGCTATATCCCGATGAACATAAAGTTCGGCTCGATATGTGGCCTGATGTTTCGGAGTACGAAATTACGTATCCCACAGGTTTAAAACATGCCGACGGAAGTGTTGCCCGCTTCTTCAGTTCGACCGATAAAAGTACAATTGATCTACATTTCAAATGGATGCAGGAATATGGTGTTGATGGAGTTTTTATGCAGCGATTTTTCAACCGCACCAGACCTACTGTTCCCCGTTCCGAAACAACAGGTATACTGAAAAACGCCTTCGAAGCTGCATCGAAATACCAACGTGCAATCGCAGTTATGTACGATTTATCGGGATTGAAAGCTACGGGTGAAGATTGTTCCTCCATCATTGAAGATTGGAAATACTTAGTAGATTCGTTGAAAGTTACCAATCAGCCGGGTGCCAAAACCTATCTTTTTCACCAGGGAAAACCTGTTGTTGCTATTTGGGGCGTTGGATTTCCGGACCGGCCCTACAATATCCGGAACATAGGACTTGAACGATTAATCGACTTCCTGAAAAATGACCCGGTGTATGGCGGTTGCGCGGTGATGTTGGGTGTTCCAACCTATTGGCGTGACCTCAACGCTGATTGTAATCCTGACCCCTATTTGCACGAGATTATTAAGCAATCCGACATTGTGCTGCCCTGGATGGTGCAACGTTTCACACCCTTACTTCACAACGAGATGGATCGTTACAGAGATATCATAAAAAGTGATATTAGTTGGTGTAAATCTCACAACCTGGATTATGTGCCTTGTGTAACTCCCGGCTTTAGCTGGCACAATTTGAGCCGGTTCGAGTTTCCCGACGACATAAAGCCTCCAGGTTCCATACCTCGTCAGGGTGGCCGTTTTTACTGGCAGCAAATGGCAACAGCCATTAATGCCGGCGCTACGATGCTTTATGTAGCTATGTTTGATGAGGTAAACGAAGGCACAGCCATTTTTAAATGTACCGATAATCCGCCGGTAAGTGATGTGGCAAAGTTTGTCGGTATGGATGGCTTGCCATC
>JAVFAG010000195.1:0-2736 GCA_034002585.1 Paludibacter sp. | reverse complement strand
CAGGTTTGCTGCCCTATTCATTTTCGGGTTATTCCTTTTATCGTAACGATTCGATTGCTGTATACCATCCCACTCAATCGAATAATTATGCCCGCTATGTGCAGAGCTATAGTGGCAACGGTGGAATATCGCAGGTTTATTCTGGTGTAAGTCTAAAGCTCTTTAATCATCTTGCGCTGGGAGTAAATGCTTACTATATGTTCGGAGAAGTCAACAACAACCGGAGTACGACGTTTACAACCACAGGTTACGAATCATCAATCCAGGAAAACCTTATTAAGGTGAGTAGCTATCGTTTCCGGTACGGATTACAGTATTTTCAGAATTTTGCTAAAAAACATGATGTGAAGCTGGGTTTAATATTCGAGACTAAAATGCCCCTGAATGCCGAAGCGCAACAGGTAAATACAGGCATACCCAGCGATACTGTATTTTACAACAATGAGTTTGATACACCTTTGATGTTCGGAGCAGGTTTACAGTATACCTTCAACGAAAAACTAATGATTGGTGTTGATTACGTTCAACAGCAATGGGCCGATGCACGTTTTTACAATAAAACCGATAGTTTATCTAGTCGTTCGCGTATTTCAGCTGGTGCTGAATACATTCCTGATCTGCGTGGAAGATCGTACTTCGACCGAGTCCGTTACAGGGCAGGATTTTCGCTGAGCGAACCTTATTATAAGATGGCTGGAAATACTGCTGTTAAAAATTATGGTATAACATTTGGTATTGGCCTGCCGTTGCGCACAGGAAATTCAATGATCAATGCATCGGTGGAATACGGAAAAATTGGGGAACGGTCGGTTTTTCGCGAAGACTACTTCAAAATAACAGTGAATACCACCTTTAACGAGAATTGGTTCTTTAAACGGAAATTATAAACTATCAGATCAATAAATCAGAGGAGAAATTGTATGAAAAGGATTGTTTTAATGATGCTGAGTGTTGTGTTGGTAACAGGTTGTTATGCACAACGTGAAAGTAAAAAAGAAAAAAAAGGAAAAAAAGATCAGACCGAACAGGTACAGGCTCCGGCCGCTGAAGCTCAGCCAGCTGAAGAAAATGTGGTTACAGAAGAATGTGTCATGAACATCAGTTTGTTCAATGAATCGGCAAAAAACAAGCAATTTGCTGATGCTCTTGAGCCCTGGAACAAGGTATTCAATGAGTGTCCTTCGGCGAACCGTGTAATCTACAGCCAGGGTCGTAACATTCTGCATTGGGAAATCGAACAACAAAAAGATGCTGCTTCCTATCAAAAGGCATTTGACAAGCTTATGAAAATGTTCGACCTGCGAATGAAGTATTTCGGCACTGATGAACGTTATCCAACAGCGTGGATTAAAGGTATTAAAGCACTCGATTACCTGGTATACTCCAAAAGTGATAATATTCAGCCTCCTTACGAGTGGCTCGAAGAAGCAATAGATGGTTTGGGTGAAAAGGCTGAAATTGAATTCCTTCGTAATTTTGTCGTTTTATCGGATAAAAAGTATGCTGCCGACAAAGCCCATGCGGAAAAGTATATCGCGGATTATTTAAAGGTAAATGCATTACTTGATGCAATGATTGCCGATAATTCGAATGCTACTCAGGCCTCTCAGGCTCAACAGTATAAAAACGGTCTTGATATCGTTTTTGCCCAGAGTGGAGCAGCCGATTGTGCGACACTTGATAATCTGTACAAGGATAAAGTAAAGGTAAACAATAAGGATCTGGATTATCTCACTAAGGTTATTTCATTCTATCGTCGGGTAAGGTGTACTGAGTCAGAAGTGTATTTCAGTGCTGCTGTTGATGCCTATAAAATTAAACCTGATGCTGAATCGGCAGCTGCTCTTGCAGCCATGTCGTTTAGTAAGGACGATTTTCAACAAGCGATCGAATTCTACAGAGCTGCTGTGGATCTTACGCAAAATCAAGCGGAGAAGGCTGATTATAACTACAAAATTGCACAAATCTATTATTCAAAACTGGGTGATTATCCACGTACCAAACAATTTGCAATTCGTTCGCTTGAACTTAATCCTTCAAACGGAGGGGCTCACCTGATTATTGGTTTGGCCTATGCCAATGCACGCGGAATCTTTGATGATTCAGTATTACAAAAAACAGTTTTCTGGGCGGCAGTTGACAGATTTGTTAGGGCAAAACAAGTGGATCCAACGCTTGCTGAAGATGCTGATAAGCTGATTTCAACCTATAGTCGTCATTTCCCAAGTAAAGAGGATGTTTTCATGCACCCTGCGTTGGATTCAGGTAAGTCGTTCTTTGTAGGTGGATGGATAAGTGAAAGTACTACTGCAAGATGACAGACATTCTGAAACTCAGAACCAGAGAATTCTTTAAGAAACATAGCATAACAACCGCCCTTTTGGTGGTTGTTGTGCTTTTATCGTTCTTGTCGTGTAAGGAAAAAAATGTTGACTTCACCGATGCAGTTAAAGACCGCGCCATGTTGCCACAACTTCATGCTACTGATGTGGCGACTGTAGTATCCGATTCAGGAATAACCCGTTACAGGATTAATACCCCTCAATGGGATATTTACGATAAGGCTGAACCTCCTTACTGGGAATTTCCAATGGGTATTCATCTCGAACGGTTCGATGAGCAGCTGAATGTGGATGCGAACGTGCATTGCAATTATGCAAAGTTCAATGAACGGGATCAACTTTGGGAACTAAAAGGTAACGTTCGCGCAACAAATCTGCAGGGAGAATTGTTCGA
>JAVFAG010000194.1:0-2737 GCA_034002585.1 Paludibacter sp. | reverse complement strand
AATGTGACAAACAAATCACTACATCGCATTTTTTCTCTTTCTTCAAAAAATCGGATATTTCCCGGGCCTTTTTCACAGGATCTTCATACACCACACCTTCGTAGTTTTTTTCCATGATGAGTCCGGCAGGATCCACTCCCAGGGCCATGATGCCAATTTTCACTTTCCCTTTTGAAACTACCAGCCAGGGTTTTACAAAGTCTTTAATTTTCGAAGCGGACACATTGTAGTTCGATACCACCACCGGGAAATTTTTCATCGACATCATCATGACCAGCGAATCCATTCCGTTGTCGAACTCGTGATTGCCTAATGTCACGGCATCGTACTTCATCTGGTTGTAGCCTTGTACCTCCAGGCGGCCGTTGAAAAAATTATAATAGGGCGTCCCCTGCGAGAAATCGCCTGCATCTACCAACAACACATGCGGTTCCTGTGCGCGGATGGAGTTGATAACGCCCAGCCGGCGGGCATATCCACCCATATCGGCATTGCGGGTTGCCGCTTTATCGGTAGGTTCAATCTGACTGTGAGTATCGTTGGTATGCAGAATAACCAGCTGTTGGGTTTTCTGCGCAGAGGAAGCTATCGTTACAATAACGATGGCCACCATCAGGATGTATCTGTTAGTTTTCATGATTTACGATCCTCCCGTCCAGTTTTGAATTAATATTTCTCCCGGCAGCCGTCTCCGCACGCACATAGTCCATCAACATATCCCGGATTAAAATACCCGTATTGACCCGTTTCACCTGCTTGGTAAGCGCCGACATGTAGTCATTGCCTTCGGCCAGGTAATCGTTGGTGGCAATAGAATATAACTTATCCATTTCCAGCGCTTTCCCTCCAACCTGAATATTCAACGCTTTGCCATCGCGTATTTCCATTCGAAGACCTCCAACACCCTGACCGCCAATACTGGCAAAAAACTGAAGGAGATCGTTGAGGTCGGAGCCTTTCAGCCAAAGAATTACCAGTTCGTTTTCAAAGGGCATTAACTCAAAAACCTTGCGCACGGTGAAATTTCCTTTTGGGATTTGAGTACGTAAACCCCCAAGATTCACGATCGCCACATCCACGGGTTCGCCGAGACTGGCAGCAGCCCGTTTCAGGTAAACATCGGCACTCCAGTTTGAGAGCAGACTTTCGGGCTTATGGGCGCGCATGTTCTGCTCTACACGGCCAATCACTTCGTCCATTTTGGCATCGAGTTGCTGCTTATAGGGCGATAGAAATGAATTAAAGCTCTCATCGGCAATTGCTTCAGTAGAAGCATCCAGTGCTATCTTCGAACCTTTCATTTCTGTCAATACCCATTTGGGTGAAGAACACGAAAGGAAAAAAAGAAGAAAAGGCAGAATAAAGAAAATTTTTCTCATATACTCGTTTTTTTGTTGGCTAAAAGTAGTCATTTTTTCAAAAAGAAACTTGTCGGATTGATGAATATTCTACAACAATTTTCAGCTGTTCACTTTTTTACAATCGAATATTGACCACTTTGACCAATTCAATACGGGGATCAAGATAATCGGAAACCAACAGTACATGGTTCGATGGATTTACTGCTACTGCAGGCAACAGTTGAACAGGAACAACAGTCCGTTCATTTCCTGCCAGCATTTCCACTTCCACCGTCATTGGTTTCAATGCAGTACGGGTATTCACGACTTCATTTGCATTGCCAGTGGCGTGAAGTTTCATCAACATCCGTTTGGCTCCCTGCTGCGGAACCAGAATTAATTCCTTCACCTTAATCCCTGCGGAAATCTCAGTATCGGCCATCAACACCTTACTAATACCATCCTTTTCAGGAGAGTGGTTTTCAAAATAACCATCGGAACCATAAAAAAGTTGTTTCCACGCCATTTCTCCCGTTCGGTCGGGAACCACACCCGGATGATGTTGTTGAATATAATGTGCTAATTTATAGGCTGCTACCAGCGAACCCTGATAAGTCATGTGTTGATTTTCAGAAACAGTATTTTCGAAACTTTCGGGCGTAAAGGCAGCTGTGTCGTAGGGAAGTTGCAGGTCGAGCCAGGAGACCTGTGCTCCGGCCGATTGCAGTATAACTTGTTTGTACTCTTCGTAATCGTGCACATGGCGGTGATACATCGGCAGGGTAAGCAGCACCAGTTCAATCTTATTTTCTTCACACAGGCGGATGGTTTTTTCCAGGAACTTCAGCGCTTCATGGCTGGGCATGTGCTTCGAATATTCATAGGCTTTAAATCCTGGACGATCGTATTTCAGCAGTGTGCTATCCTCTATTCCTGATGTAAAACGAATATAACGCCCAAGATACAAACCCTGTTGGTTTGGCTGTTTTACCTTACTCAGGGCAATGTTACGACGAATCTGAGCCGTATCGGTAAAGATGAAGCTGTGGTTCCGGATGGTATTCGACCAGGCCGCCGCATAATGATCGGATGCAAAAAGCACCGGTGTAGAAAACACTTTCTGAACAAAATTCTTTCGTGCAGAGAAACTCTTGAACTGATCGGAGAGCGTTCCCGGCTTTAGTTCATGTGAATCGTAATCGTTCAGGGTAAAGGTTTCGACGATGGCCATACGCGGCTTTCGAACTGTAATCGCCTCTTTTAATGCATAGTAGGTATCGGTCATGGTGGTACCCGGCGAAGCCAGAATAAAACAGGAAGCTCCCAGCGCATTGGAGAGATGTTCGGGACTCACCCCTGTATAGAGGTGTGAATTACCCACCAGCACCACATCCACG
>JAVFAG010000193.1:0-2799 GCA_034002585.1 Paludibacter sp. | reverse complement strand
TGCTCTCCCTCTTGGACTTGAACCAAGGACCCTCTGATTAACAGTCAGATGCTCTAACCGACTGAGCTAAGGAAGAATTTTTTTTCTCAATTGCGATGCAAAAGTAATAGGTTTTTCTGAATTATGCAATATCTTTGCAGTAAAAAATTGTAAAAAAATAGCATAGATATGATGAAAAAAGTTCTGGGGATGGGTAATGCCTTGACTGACATTTTATTGCGGATAGATTCGGATCTTGTGTTAGAGGAATTAAATTTACCAAAGGGAAGTATGCAGTTGATTGATCTGCAAAAACTCGATGAAATAAGGGGAAAATTGAATTTTGAATCTTCGGTAATGGCCACAGGTGGTTCGGCTTCCAACACAATCAATGGGATTACCAAATTAGGTACAGAAGCAGGCTTTTTGGGGAAAGTAGGAAGAGATGAAATTGGCGACTTTTTTCAAAACGATTTAGTGGCTAATGGCGTTTACTCTCTGATGGGCTATAGCACCAATCCTTCCGGTAACTGTACGGTACTGGTGTCGCCCGATGGAGAACGCACATTGTGCACCTTCCTGGGTGCAGCAGCTGAGTTGGATGAGAGTGATATTAATGAATCCATTTTTAGTGGTTATGATATTTTTCATATCGAAGGTTACCTGGTTCAGAATCACTCGCTTATTCGCAAGGCCGTGCAAATGGCCAAAAAGGCCGGATTGATGGTGTCAATCGATTTGGCCAGCTACAATGTTGTGGAAAGCAATCATACTTTTTTGCTGGAGATGGTGAAGGAATATGTCGATATTGTGTTTGCTAACGAAGAGGAAGCCCGTGCTTTTACCGGCATGGAACCCCGTGAAGCTCTTATTCAGATTGCAGACCATTGCCTTATTTCTGTTGTTAAAATTGGGAAAAAAGGCTCGTTTGTAAAATCGGGCGAAGAAATTCACACAATTGAACCTTTCCTTGCAACAAGTATAGATACAACCGGAGCTGGCGATTTATACGCAGCAGGTTTCCTGTACGGACTGGCCAACAATTTACCGTTGGATGTATGTGGTAAAATCGGATCATTGGTTTCTTCGAAAGTGGTGGAAGTACTGGGTGCCAAAATGTCTCAATCGGTATGGAATGAACTGAAAACGCAGATTTCAGTGTTTGTTGCATCTAATAAGTAAACAGAATGCAGCAATTTAAAATGTACGGGGCTATCGTGCTGGCCATGGTTTTTTGGGCTTTTTCCTTTATATGGACCCGCATGGCCATTGAGTCGTTTCCACCTGTAACACTGGTCACGCTGCGGTTAATTCTTGCCACACTAATTCTGTATGCGTATGCACGTGCCACTGGTAAGTTTCAGTCCTTACGCAAAGAAGATATGCGAATGTTCATCCTGTTGGCTTTTTTCGAACCTTTTCTGTACTATATGGGAGAAACTTACGCACTTACCATGATGTCGCCTACGCTTGTTTCGGTCATCGTTGCTACCATCCCTTTGTTTGCTCCCGTTCTTGCATATTTCATGCTGGGAGAGAGAGTTACAAAGAGTAATGTGGCGGGTATTATTGTATCGATAGTCGGAGTCCTGTTGGTAATTTATGTTCCGGGAAGTGGAATGTATGCTGAAATCTGGGGAGTAGTGCTGGTATTCCTGGCAGTATTTGCAGCTGTTTTTTATTCAGCTACCCTTCGACGAATTTCAGCGCATTATTCAATTATCAACATTATCTTGTACCAAAGTTTTATTGGCCTTGCATTTTTCATCCCGGCCTTCCTACTGATCGATTTAAGTTCCATCAGTACCATGCAGGTAAGTACACAAGCCTTAGGGGCCTTGCTTATGCTCGCTGTCTTTGCTTCGGTAATTGCTTTTGTGTTTTTTGGATCGGTGGTTCGTAAAATTGGTATTGCTAAAACAAATGTTTTTGTGAATCTGATTCCGGTTTTTACAGCTATCTTCTCCTGGCTTTTGCTAGACCAATACCTTACTTTTACGCAATGGATGGGAATTGTTGTAGTGGTAATGGGCCTTTTTGTCAGCCAGATAAACCGAAGGAGCCGAAAAACAGAGAAAATTGAAACCCTGACTCAGGTAACTGAATTTTAAACCCATATATAAAGTGACTGATAATTGACCAAAACGTAAATTTTTACACTATGAAGCGTAAAGTGAATGTATTAATTATTGTTTATCAGCTAATTATTGCGTATCCACTTGTTTTACTAATCACGCTTTTAGTAGCCCTGGCAACCATCGTTTTATCGCCTCTTTTCCCAAATCACACTGTTTCGTATTTCCCTGCCCGGTGGTGGGGTAGGGTTATCTGTTTTCTTTTTTTTGTGAAGGTTCGCTTCACCGGACTCGAAAACGTCGATACTACTCAATCCTGCATAATTGCGGCTAATCACCAGTCAATGTTCGATATTTTTATTATCTATGGCTGGCTTCCCTATCTCTTTAAATGGGTGATGAAAGCCGAGTTGCGACGCGTTCCTTTTATTGGAAAAGCCTGTGAGTCGGCAGGGCATATTTTTATTAACCGCTCCAACCCGGTCGCAGCCCGAAAAAGTATAGAAAAAGCCGAACGACAATTGAAAAACGGGATATCGCTTGTGATTTTTCCGGAAGGCACCCGTACTTCCGATGGCTCTGTCGGGAAATTTAAAAAGGGAGCCTTTCGTATTGCTGCCGACCTTCAGCTCCCAATTCTCCCTGTGAGTATTTCCGGAGCCTTCGCTCGTATGCCACGTTCGTCGTTTGTTGTACAGCCAGGTATAATAAATGTTCATTTTCATTCTCCAATTGATGTAAAACC
>JAVFAG010000192.1:1497-2831 GCA_034002585.1 Paludibacter sp. | reverse complement strand
GCTCAGTTAACAAGTATTCTCTTTTATATTTTTGCAAATGAAACTGATTGAAAAACAGGTTGCCAACAAATTACTCCGTGTTAAGGCTGTGAAACTTCAACCCCGCAATCCCTTTACCTGGGCTTCGGGATGGAAATCGCCCATTTATTGTGACAACCGCAAAACTTTGTCGTATCCGCAGATTCGCACCTACATAAAAACGCAGATTTCCCGGATTATTCTCGAAAATTATCCTGAAGTGGAAGTAATTGCCGGTGTTGCTACAGGAGCCATCGCACAGGCAGCGCTGGTAGCCGATGAGCTTGGTCTGCCGCTCATCTATGTCCGTCCCACGCCAAAAGATCACGGACTGGAGAATCTGATTGAAGGCGATTTACGTCCACGGCAGAAGGTGGTGGTGATTGAAGACCTTATTTCTACCGGAGGAAGCAGTCTGAAAGCGGTGGAAGCCATCCGCAACGATGGTTCGGAAGTGTTGGGAATGATTGCCATTTTCTCGTACAATTTCCCTGTTGCTGAGGAAAAATTCAAAGCTGCCAGGGTAAAACTTACCGCCCTGAGTAACTACAATGCGGTACTTACCGAAGCACTGGCTACTCATTATATCACCGAAGATGATATGGAAACCCTGAAGGAATGGCGCATGGATCCATCGGCATGGAAAGGAGAATGAAACAGGAATGACAACTTACGAAAGCGATATCAAAACCATTTCTTCCGGCGAAGAAGTGGTTTTTGGCTTGATTAGTGACCTGAATAACCTTCAGATGCTGAAAGACGATGAACGGGTGCAGGAAAAGTTAAAAGACCTCACCTTCGACGCTGATTCATGCTCATTCACCGTCGATATGCTGGGCAATATCGGGTTCCGGATAATAGAGCGTGAACCTTTCAAAACCGTGAAGTTGGAAGTATTCAATGTGCCCATGCAGATGCATTTCTGGATACAGCTAAAGCAGGTGGCCGACAACGACACGAAGATGAAGCTGACTTTGAAAGCTGATTTCCCAACCATGATTAAGATGATGGTGGACAGTAAGCTGAAGGAAGGCATGAATACCATCGCCGGCTATCTGGCCGACGGATTGAATAAAAAACTCAATAATTAGGATTATGTCAGCAAAGATCTGGGAAAAAAACATACAGGTAGATAAGAAAATTGAGCAGTACACGGTGGGACGCGACCGCGAGATGGACGCTTTTCTGGCTGCTTCGGATGTGCTTGGATCGATGGCGCATATAACCATGCTCGAATCGGTGGGCTTACTTCAAAAGGAAGAACTGAGCACCTTGCTGGCCGCACTCAAAACCATTTACCGGGAAATAGAGGAAGG
>JAVFAG010000192.1:0-1397 GCA_034002585.1 Paludibacter sp. | reverse complement strand
CTACAGTGTCGCGACTGGCTTACGACGCCTGCCTCTATAACTCGCAAAACTTTGGTTTTATCAAACTACCCGATCAGTTTACCACCGGATCGAGCATTATGCCCCATAAGAAAAATCCGGACGTATTCGAACTCACCCGGGCGAAATGCAATAAGCTGCAGGCATTACCTCAGCAAATTACGCTGATTACCAACAACCTGCCATCGGGATATTTCCGCGATTTGCAACTCATTAAGGAAGTGTTTATTCCGGCCTTTGCCGAACTGAAGGATATTCTGGAGATTACAACGATGATGATGGGAAGCATCATTGTGAATGAACATATCCTCAACGACCCCCGCTACGATTACCTCTTCAGTGTGGAAACCGTGAACCGTCTCACCCTCGAAGGAGTGCCCTTCCGCGATGCATACAAAAAAGTGGGGCTCGACATTGAAGCCGGCAACTACAAGCCCGACCGCAGCGTGAATCATACCCACGAAGGCAGTATTGGAAATTTATGCAATGATAAAATACGGGAATATAAAAACCAGATTATCAACGGTTTTAGCTTCAAAAAGGTTGAAAAAGCAATTTCCGAAATGTTAAAATAGAACTTTTTTTGATTTCATACATCCAGACCGCCTGGTTGTTGCGTCTAATCTGTACATCTTAAAATTAAAATCAGATAGCGTATGAAACGTATTATTTCGACAGTAGTTACCGTAGTTCTTCTTAGCCTGGGACCCGTTGTAAGCAACGCACAGGAAGAAACAGCAGCTCCGCAGCAGGCGGCGCCGGTAGAAATGACCCAGGCACAGAAAGACTCCGTTCTTTTATCGAAACTCACTCCCGATCAGTTGATGGAACTGAAGAAAATGGAGATGGAAGTGGAAAAGGAACGTATCGAAGCACAGAGTAAAGAGGATATGCCGCTTAATGGCCTTGGAATTGTACTAATTGTGCTGGCTCCTTTCCTCTTTGTCATTGGTATTATCGTGATTTCCAACCGAGCCAAACAGGCCGAATCGAAACGCCGGTACGAAATTTACATGAAATCGATTGAACTTGGGCAACCGGTTCCCGAACATTTCTTCGAAGAACCCGACCGCAAAAGTAAATCATCGAACCTGCAACGCGGTATCATCGCTATGATGGTGGGACTGGCTTTTGGAATCTATGTGATTGTATCAAAAGATACCGGGCTTATCTTTATGATGGCAGCGCTCATTCCCGGTTTAGTGGGAGTTGGATATATTCTTGTACATTTCCTTGAAAAGCCGAAAACCGAGAACGCTGTTTCGGAAAATGAGCAAAACTGAAGATCTTAAATGGGTATCGCGTGTAACCCTTCTGGGCGACACTACCGCTTTCGATCACCTCACCCGCAAATACCAGTCGTCCATCCGAAGGTTTTT
>JAVFAG010000191.1:0-2844 GCA_034002585.1 Paludibacter sp. | reverse complement strand
AAATTTATAGATGTCGCAAGTTTGGATTTGACCATAAAGTGATGCGTATCGCATGCGGCTTACATAATTTTTTAAATTCATCATTGAATGCTAACGCTATAGCAATCTAATTTATATAATGTCTAATTAGTAAATATCCCGTTAATATTGTATTTATTCTGTATAGTCAACAAAAAACCAGAAAGTAACGAAAAAAGGGTTTGAAACAAGGTTTTGACCGACGTACCAGAGCCCTCGGCACATAATTACCCTCATAAATGAACAACGCCCCGCAACGTTTATTAACGAAGCGAGGCGAAGAAAATAAGATTCAGGGTGAATAGCTATGAAACCGACAAAAGCTGATTAAAAAGTATATCCTCTCTTATCCGCACCCATTTATAATTTATCATTAAACATTAAACATTAATCATTTATCATTGCTTAATAAGATACTCCGCAATCTGCACTGCATTCAGCGCTGCGCCTTTCTTAATCTGATCGCTTACACACCAGAAGGTTATACCGTTTGGATATGCTAAATCCTTGCGGATACGGCCCACGTGTACGGGGTCCTTGCCGGATAAGAACAACGGCATCGGATATTTCTTTTCCGCCGGATTGTCGATTACTTCCACACCTTCTGCTTTTTCGAAGGCGGCGCGGGCTTCTTCCACCGAAATCGGGCGTTCGGTTTCTACCCACACGCTTTCGGAGTGGGCACGCAAAGCAGGTACACGCACACAGGTGGCGCTTACCTCCACATCCGAATGCATAATTTTACGGGTTTCGTGGTACATCTTCATCTCTTCCTTGGTGTAACCATTGTCGGTAAATACATCAATTTGCGGGATGAGGTTGTAGGCCAGCTGATACGCAAATTTGCTCACGGTTACTTCTTCACCGGCCAATACCTGACGGTACTGCAACTCAAGCTCGTCCATTGCGGCGGCTCCGGCACCCGATGCAGCCTGATAGGTCGATACATGAACACGTTTGATGTGCGACAGGTCTTCCAGTGCTTTCAACGCCACTACCATCTGAATGGTGGTACAGTTGGGATTGGCAATAATCCCCCGGGGACGTACCAGCGCGTCCGCTGCATTCACTTCGGGCACAACCAATGGAATATCATTCTCCATGCGGAAAGCACTGGAGTTGTCGATCATGATCGCTCCAAACTTGGTAATATCTTCAGCAAATTCTTTCGAAATGCTTGCTCCTGCCGAGGTAAATACAATGTCAAATCCCTTGAAATCATCACCGTGCTTAAGCTCCTTAACAGTCAGCGACTGACCTTTATAGTGATAGACCTTGCCGGCACTGCGGGCAGAACCAAATAATACTAATTCCGACATCGGAAAATTACGCTCGTCCAATACGCGCAAAAATTCTTGTCCAACGGCACCGCTGGCGCCTACAATTGCAACTTTCATACAGTAATACTTTTTTTAAAATGTTCGTCGCGCAACTCGCATGTCTTCATTCTATCCATAAAGGATGATGTTGATGCATACCCGTTTTATTCGCAACGCATTTTTTGTTTACTAATTTCTTTTTTCTACCTTTGGGCTCGTATAAACCCTTAACAAATCAACCGGAGTCGACCGGTTGCAAAAGTACATTATTTAATTAAAACCTACAACCTTATGAAAAATTCCTTGCTCATTTTCTGTCTTTTTGTGCCTGTTTTTTGCTCTGCACAAGTCATTGATTCTTTTTCGGATGGAAATTTAACCGAAAATCCTGCCTGGGTGGGAATGCAAACACAATTTAAAGTCAATACTGCTTTTCAGCTCCAGTCTGCGGCCACTGCTGCATCCACTTCCTGGTTGTTTACAAGCTCCGGGGCCATCGAACATGCGGTTTGGGAATGTTCGTTCCTGATTGATTACTCCACTTCCTCGTCGAATTTTGCCTGTATGTACCTGGTTGCCGACCAGCCGGATGCCACTACCCTGAACGGTTATTATGTAATGGTAGGAGGCACGGCCGATGAGGTTTCGCTGTACCTGCAGCAGGGAACTACCAAAACAAAGTTGATTGATGGCACCGATAAGCGCACCGATGGGAAAAAAGTGAATATACGGGTGCGTGTTGCCCGCGATAGTCTCGGACTCTTTCAGCTGTATTCGAAAACCGATTCCGAACAGGAATATTATAAGGAGGGAGAAGCACTTGACTTGAACCTGCAATCATCGGCCTGGTTCGGACTTTCCTATACCAATACTGCTTCTACGGGTTTGTTATATTGTTTCGATGATGTAGAAGTAACAGGCCGGCCGGTGTCGAATCCTGCACAGCCGCTGCTGCCGGGCGAGCTTTGTTTTAATGAATTGATGGTTGATGCTCCCGATAGTGCCGCAGAATACATCGAATTGTACAATCGTTCGGAAAAGCGACTCGATTTGTCGAACCGGTCCATTGCCGTGCGGCGCACCGACGGCAGCTTATTCACGGTGGCTGTTTTTCCTGCCGGCACCACGCTTTCCCGAAAACAGTACATCGCTTTTACGCCCGACACATCCCTTCTGCGGAACTACTTTCAACTTCCTGAAAACGCAAAATTGATGCAGGTGAAATGGAGCAATCTCAACAATGAGGAAGCCCGACTTGTGCTTACAGATGCAGATCGAACCACTGTTCTCGACTCTGTTCAGTATTCTTCAACCTGGCACCATGTACTCATTCACGATCCCAAAGGTGTTGCACTCGAAAAGATGCATCCCGATTTGCCGTCCAACGACTGGAGTGTATGGCATTCGGCAGCATCATCGGTGAATTTTGGTACACCGGGCTATCAAAATTCCCAATTTCGCATACCCGGGGAAAGTTCAGGCGAAATTATCACACTGGCGCAGGACT
>JAVFAG010000190.1:0-2845 GCA_034002585.1 Paludibacter sp. | reverse complement strand
TGCTGAAGGTGTGATCTGTTGATTTTCCTTTATCTTACGCTGACTTTCAGCACTAGACAATCTCCCGAATCCGGAAGTGGTTTACATTATTCTGATTCTATGTTAATTTTTTTGTTCACCGTTGTGGCTCTGTTAACGATTAAACCAGATTTATAAATGAAGTATAATTAATTAACAAAAAACGGGTGATTTCTCAAGCCAGATGTTCAGAATTCATAGTTGTTGATGGTATTTTATACAAGCAGTTGTACCTGCTTTATGCTTAAATAATTAATTCTACTGCAACCAAAGTGTATTCTGGTTTATTTAATTCCAAAATTAGTATAAACTTTCGGGATTTTAGGTTAACAGAACGTTGTATAACATTACTGATAGCTTAACTGTCAGAATAGTAGAGATATACGCGATGAATGTACGCATGTCTGTTAACGTTCAGTCCGGTTTAGGTTAATTTTTCTGTTCTGACATATAGGTTTGATACCAAAAGACCGATACCTTTGCAATGGATAAGTAATTCATTTTATATCAATCAACTAATTCAGCCATGCTGCCCAATTATGCTAAAAATCCGTTTGATTGAAGGCGACGAAGCCTGTGCTTACGCCCCTCAGGGCGGATTGGAATTGCCGGATAGTTATGAGGTGCCTGGTTCACAGCTATCGGGGGCTTGTGAATGAATTGATACTTAACTTTTGTCCGGGCATTATTTTGTCTCCGGTAAGATTGTTGTGTCTTTTTAAAGTATTCACGGTGACTCCGTGCTTTCTGGCTATAGAATAAAGGGTATCTCCTTTTTTTACATGATGAAAAACATCCGTCGGCGTTTTCGGCTGTGCAGTTTGGATTTCGGAGGGTGTGGCACTGGCCAATGCGGGCATTCTATCGGGAGTAACCTGTGTAGTATCAGTTTGAGTGGCTGTGCCCGATGGATCAATTACCCTTCCGGCCGAAATATACCGCCGGGCATAGTAATGTTCATCAGAACGGGAAATCACGATGCCGCTCTGGTTGGATGAATGGATAAATTCAAATTTGCCGTTTTCGTGGGCATTCACCACTATTCCCACATGTCCCACTCGTTTATTCACTCTTCGGCCGGAAAAAAACACCAAATCACCGGGTTTCAGCTCTGTCCTTTCAATTTTTCCAAATTGGGTTGCCTGTTCGGCCGATGAGCGTTTGAGCTTAAATCCGAAATGATCATAGACATAGGAGCTGAATCCCGAACAATCGAACCGGATGGATGGATTGGGACGGTAATGATAGGGTTTACCCAGGTATCGTTTTGCAAAGCGAATTAGGGAGTCGGTGGTTAAATGGGTTGGCTCTACCACTGTTGTTACTGAAGGATGACTGATTGGAGTAGTGTGTAGTGTGCCTGAAAGATGAGTGGTTGGAATTGCTTGTACTGTATCCGAAGGATATGTGATTAGAATGGCCTGTTCCTGTGCGAATGCAACTGAAAAGAAGCTGAATGTGGTAAGTATAAAAAGCAGTTTGCTATATCGGTGCATGCGTATTTTTTTCGTTTGCTTACACAAAGATAAGATTTCTCATTAAATTGTCTTAGCTGTTAAATTATTTTTTACCTTTGTATTCATCCTTTAAATGTATGAATACCCTTGCCTGGATAGGTTTCTGTCAGGGATTGTTTGCTGCCCTGCTCATGTTCACCAAAAAGGACAGTTCGTTGCCGGATAAAATTTTGTCGGGATGGCTTACCTTGCTTGCCATTGAGTTCCTCACCTGCGGATTGGATCACGAGGTGTTTGGTGAGCCCTTGTTGTCGAGTTCGTTCCTGTTGTTCAATCCGGCTATGTTTGTGTATGTGAGTTCCCTGACCCGCCCTGAGTTCAGGCTTAAATGGTGGCAGTTGTTGCATTTAGTTCCGTTCGTTGTCTTCGAAATCGTTGCTTATAGTATTCGGGAACCATTTTCAATGGATAATTTCTTCAGTAAGGATGATAATTTTGCCTTCCGGATGAGTTTTGCAGTTGCCAATATTCTTTCCTGGCTGATGTATAATCCGTGGAGTCTGGTGTATGTGCATAAACACCGGATGCACCTGCGCAATGAGCAATCGAACATTGGTACAAACGAAAATCTGGGATGGGTGCTGAGTGTCGCTGTGTTTTATTTTGTGTATTGCGCTTTTGCCTTCATCATTACCGTTGTGGTGTACATAGGCGAAGTTCAGCCCTTGCTGCCTCATATCTATAATTATGCGGTGCTGCTTTTTGTGGTGTTTGTGTTGAGCTTTTACGGACTCCGACAACAGGTGTTGCCCAAAGAATCGCTGGCTACTGTTCAGTCCCCGGCCTATAAAAACTCCCTGCTAAGTGATGAAAACAAAGTCAAAATTAAAATTAAAATCCTTGATTTTTTTGAAGATGAATCGGTTTATCTGAATCCTGATTTAACTATGGATGCTTTATCCAAATCCCTTAAAACACCTAAGTATCAGTTGACGGAAGTGTTGAACACGGTGATTGGAAAAAACTTTTTTCAATTTGTGAATGCCTACCGCGTTGAAGCGGTAAAGAAAATGCTGGCCGATCCGAAGAATAATTACTCCATCGAAGCCATCGGTTATGAATGTGGCTTTTCAAGTAAATCTTCTTTTTACAAGGAGTTTAAACGAATTACAGGAATGACTCCCATCGATTTCAGGACTAAAAACGGATCCATTTAAGCTGTTAAATTCGGTTCGCTATTCAGCCATCCGGACACTTCATCATCCGGACACTTCAGGTTTTCCTTTTAAAACTACTACCACAACTACCTGTCCTACTTTTAAAAGTAAGACAGTTACACCCTGCTGAAATCGTATCATTGCAGTATCATT
>JAVFAG010000189.1:0-2967 GCA_034002585.1 Paludibacter sp. | reverse complement strand
AACCCTTCCTGAAGGGTTTTGTTCATTTTCCAGTTGCCTGCAACAATGTTTTTTCTCATTTTTTTACCTATTAAAATTAGTGAATCTTTTTTATATCCCGCCAGTGGCGTTTATCGATTATAGTTCCATTTTCGATTACCATCAGTCCCGGATTGGCACGAATCATTGTTTTCAGGAAGACGGGGTCGGCAGTATAGATGGGAAACGTAAGCCAGTTTTTCTTTTTAAAGACTTCCACGTCGGCTGCCGAAGAGGCCGTAACACCTACAAAACGAATTTTATTAACCGATTGGGCTGCATAAAATGCATTTAATTCCGACACACCTTTTGTTGATGCTTTCGTCACATCGTACATAATCATCAGGTAGGTTTTGCCCGGATAAGTCAATAGTTCCGGGCCAACATCCTCATAATTAGCATTCAGGATGGTGAAATTGTGAATGGGTGGTTCGTATCCTTTTTTTATAAGTTCAGAATGCTGTTCAACGAATGTCCACGTGGAATCGGGCAGTGCATCAAGACCAAACTCTTTTACTTCTCCATCTTTTTTATAAGTAAACCGATAGCTGTATTCATCTACGGGAGCTCCTTTCGGAATCTGCATGGCTTCAGGGATATTCACACCTATTTTATAAGGACGGAAATCGAGCAGGGGCAGATGCATCAGGTTGAAGGTCATAAATCCGAACGATGCCAGTAAAAATACAATCGCGAGAGTATTCTCCATTTTCCTGACAAAAAACGTTTTAAATTTCGAACGATACACCACCAGCAAGAGGGTAATAATCAACAGCACACCATTTTTCCCAAAGGTTTGCCAGTTCGAAATTTTCAGGGCATCGCCAAAACAGCCGCAATCGGTAACCGGATTTTCAAGGGCAATGTACAGGGTGAGCGGAGTCATTATCAGCATAAAAAGCAGCGAAAGCAAGGCGGAGATTCGGAACCGGATCATCATAAGTAACTGAATACCAATCATCAGTTCAACGGCAATCAACAAAAGAGCCGCGGGAAAGGCAACTACTGTCAAAGCAGTCCAGCTATCGCCAAAGGCTTTCAGGTAATCTTCAATTTTATAGACCGTGCCAAGCGGATCAACCGCTTTTACAAATCCTGAAAAAACAAATACTACGCTGGTAATCAACCTTAACACATGCAAAACAATTCTCCCCGGCTTTGTATCGGTGAAGCCGGCTTTTCCAATTCGTATGTGCTTAGTTTGTAGAAATTTGAAATTCAACGGTTTTCCTCCAGCTTTATAAGGCCAAACATGGCATAATTTATCATATCGTAATAATTGGCATCGATGCCTTCCGAGGCTACTGTCACACCCTCGTTATCTTCAATTTGTTTCGTTCTGTTGATTTTCATCAATATTAAATCGGTGTACGACTCCATACGCATCGATCGCCAGGCTTCGCCATAATCATGGTTTTTATCCATCATCAGATCCTTCGCCTTCTTAAAATAGGAATTGTAAAGACCCATCACTTCTTCGTTCGATAAATCAAGTGTATCGGAAGTTCCTTTTTCCAACTGAATAAGGCCAATGATGCCGTAATTCACGATACCAATCAGCTCTGGACGAATGCCTTCGTTGACCTTCGCCACACCGTTTATCTCAATTGTACGGATTCGGTTGGCTTTGATAAATATCTGATCGGTGATCGATCGTGTACGCATGATACGCCACGACGAACCGTAGTCAGTCAGTTTTTTGGTAAAGATATCGCGGCAAACGGCAGCTGCCTGGTCGTATTGAGTGCTTGTTTTCGACATGGAAAGTCTCTTTTCGATTTAGTCGGGCAAAGATACATATTTTTTCACATATACCCTAGTAAAAAATCGATTAAGAACAGTTTTTAAACTGATCTGCACACCTTACTTTTTGTGACAATTATCACAAAATAAGATATTCATCAGCACGCCCGTTTTCGATTCTAATTTACTGATTCACTCTATCTTTGCCATACAAAAACAAACATACATCAATTATGAGTAACACAACAGAACCCACCGTTGCACAACTGCTGGAACAGCTCGAAGCTTTGCAGAAAAGGGTAGCTCAACTGGAAAATGGTCGTAAAGATCAATTGTCGATAGCAATTGTTTCAGGCGACCTCGACAAGATACTGGCAGCCTTCGTAATCGGTATTGCCGCGGCAGCCATGGACACACAGGTAAAATTATTTTTCTCGTTCTGGTCGCTCTCGGCCCTGCGTGATGCACGCAAAAAAGTTGCCGGGAAGGATTTCATTTCGAAGATGTTTGGCATGATGTTGCCCAACGGCACCAGTCAGTTAAAGCTTTCGAACATGAACATGATGGGCATGGGACCGATAATGATTAAGCACCTCATGAAAAAACAAAATGTAATGTCGCTGGAGCAGATGCTGAAAGAAGCCGCTGAACTGGGCATCGAGATTACCGTATGTGAGATGTCGGCCGGACTGATGGGCTTCAAAAAAGAAGAATTCATCGATTACCCGAATCTTCGTATGGCCGGAGCTGCTACCTTTGTGGCCGAGGCTGGTGAAAGCAGTATGCAATTATTTATTTAACTCTATAAATTATAAACGATTATGACACAGGAAGAATTAACTGCATTAGCAGTAGCAAAATCAGTTGACGCACGTGGGACAGCTTGTCCGGGTCCGCTTCTCGAAGCAAAAAAAGCCATTGGTGGCGTAGGTGTAAACGAAGTAATGGAAGTGCTTTCGGCCGACGAAGGAACCAAGGTAGATATTCCGAAATGGTGTACCAAACAGGGACATGAATTCCTTGGAACTATTGAAGAGAACGGCTATTTCAAAATTTATCTTCGCAAGAAATAAGTTTTGCCATGGGCGATTTCAACAAAAAAAGTGCGAAAATCCTGGTATTTTCCACCGAAAAAATTTCAGATCCTGCCATTGATATGGCAGGACTTCTGAAATTACATTATCCTCCAACCGTCTATACCATCTC
>JAVFAG010000188.1:0-3042 GCA_034002585.1 Paludibacter sp. | reverse complement strand
GCAATGAACTTATTCGGGTCGGTATCTTCCAGCATTTGATTTTCACGTGGAAGCGCTTCCATGATATCTAAGTATTCTTCTTCTGATATCAGCTCGCCATTAACGATGTTTTCACCGTTATCAGCAGCTCCGGCCTGAATAATCACATATTTCTCGTAATAGATGATTGCATCTAACTTTTTGGTTGGCATGCCGAGCAGATAACCAATCTTGTTGGGTAACGAACGGAAATACCAGATATGCGCAACAGGAACTACCAATTGAATGTGACCAACGCGTTCGCGACGGACTTTCTTCTCGGTAACCTCAACACCACAACGGTCGCAGACAATCCCTTTATAACGGATGCGTTTGTATTTTCCACAATGACATTCAAAATCTTTTGTCGGACCAAAAATGCGCTCGCAGAACAAACCGTCACGTTCAGGCTTATAAGTTCGGTAGTTGATGGTTTCAGGTTTGAGTACCTCACCGCTTGATAATTTTAGAATTTCTTCGGGAGATGCTAATCCGATAGAAATTTTATTAAAATTACTCTTTGTTTTATTATCAGTTTTAAAAGCCATAACTTTTTTTTATTTACAATTTAATAAATTGACAATGGACAATTTACATGAAAAATCAAAAAGACACCTCTATTTTCCCCTCTATTGGAGAGGGGTTAAGGGAAGGTCTATTCCAGATTGACACTCAGACCGAGACCTCTCAGTTCATGCAGCAATACATTGAGTGATTCCGGAATACCGGGAGCCGGCATTGGTTCACCTTTAACGATTGCTTCATAAGTACGGGCACGACCCAGCACGTCATCCGATTTCACGGTCAGGATTTCCTGCAGGATATGAGCTGCACCGAATGCTTCGAGCGCCCAAACCTCCATTTCCCCGAAACGCTGTCCACCGAACTGAGCTTTACCTCCAAGCGGCTGTTGCGTAATCAACGAGTACGGACCGATTGAACGGGCATGCATTTTATCTTCAACCATGTGACCCAACTTCAGCATATAAATAATACCTACCGTTGCTGTCTGGTCGAAGCGTTCACCGGTTCCACCATCATACAGGAATGTTTTACCATATTGAGGTACACCGGCCTTTTCTGTCCACTGATTCAGGTCCTCCAGGTTTGCACCGTCAAAAATAGGCGTTGCAAAACGAACACCCAGTTCTTTTCCTGCCCAACCCAGTACAGTTTCGAAAATCTGTCCTAAGTTCATACGGGAAGGCACACCCAGCGGGTTCAATACAATGTCAACAGGCGTTCCGTCGGCAAGGAAAGGCATATCTTCCTGACGAACGATACGCGACACAATGCCCTTGTTACCGTGACGACCGGCCATTTTATCACCTACACGGATTTTACGTTTTTTGGCAATATAAACCTTAGCTACCTGTACAATACCGGTTGGCAATTCATCACCGATGGTGATATTGAACTTCTGACGCTTAATCTGCGCATCCAGTTCTTTGTATTTTTTCAGGTAGTTCAGAATAAGTTGTCTGATCAACTCATTTTTCTGCGCGTCCTGTGTCCATTTACTTAACTGTACTGTTGAGTAATCAATTTCACGCAATCTTTCTTCCGTGAATTTGCTGTTTCTGGAGATTAAATCTGTACCCAGAAAATCTTTTACACCAGCCGAAGGTTTGTCGGCGGTTAACACCAGCAATTTCTCGATCAGCGTATTTCTCAACACATTGGCCTGTGCTTCGAACTCTTCATCCAAACGGGGCAACACGGCTTTATCAGCCAATTTTGACTTCCTGTTTTTCTGTGCTTTCGAGAACAGACGTTTACCGATTACCACACCCGACAATGACGGGGTAGCTTTGAGTGACGCATCTTTAACATCTCCGGCTTTATCACCGAAGATAGCCCTGAGCAGTTTTTCTTCCGGAGAAGGATCTGACTCCCCTTTCGGTGTGATTTTACCGATGATGATGTCACCGGGCTCAATGCGGGCGCCAATGCGAATGATACCATTTTCATCCAGGTCGCGGGTAGCCTCTTCACTGACATTCGGAATATCAGCAGTAAACTCTTCCACGCCCCTTTTGGTTTCACGCACTTCGAGCAACTGTTCTACCACGTGAATGGATGTGAACACATCGTCGCGTACGAGTCTTTCGTTAATTACAATCGCATCCTCGAAGTTGTAACCCTTCCACGGCATGAATGCCACTTTCAGGTTCTTACCGATTGCCAGTTCACCTTGCTGGGTTGAATATCCTTCAGTCAGGATCATACCCGGCTCAACCCGGTCTCCCTTGCGTACCAATGAACGCAGGTCGATGGTTGTATTTTGGTTTGTTTTCTGGAATTTCGGTAATTTATATTCTTTTACAGCCGATTCGAAGCTGATAAATTCTTCTTCTTCGGTTCTGTCATATTTAATTTTGATACAGTCGGCATCCGTATAAACCACTTCGCCATGCCCTTCAGCTGTAATTTGCGTACGGGAATCGCGGATCAACTGACCTTCGATTCCGGTGCCCACGATCGGAGCATCGCAACGCAACAGCGGCACAGCCTGGCGCATCATGTTCGATCCCATCAACGCACGGTTGGCATCATCATGTTCAAGGAAAGGAATCAATGCTGCCGCGATGGAGGCAATCTGCGACGGGGAAACGTCCATCAGGTGTACCTGATCAGGAGCAACCACAGGGAAATCAGCGCCTAAACGTGATTTAACCTTTGTACGGATAAATGTACCGTCGTCATTCAACGGGGCATTACCCTGTGCAACCACGAGGTCTTCTTCCTCTTCAGCTGTATAATATTTGATACCGTTCGCACTGGTATCAACAACTGCGTTGCTAACCGTACGATAGGGCGTTTCAATAAATCCTAAATCGTTAATCTTCGCGTAGATACACAAAGAAGAAATCAAACCGATGTTCGGACCTTCAGGGGTTTCAATCGGACAGAGACGACCATAGTGTGTATAGTGTACGTCACGAACCTCGAAACCGGCACGTTCACGTGACAAACCACCGGGACCGAGCGCCGACATACGACGTTTGTGTGTAATCTCAGCCA
>JAVFAG010000187.1:0-3111 GCA_034002585.1 Paludibacter sp. | reverse complement strand
TCAATAGCTTCGTTTTCACCTGTCGATGCACCCGATGGAACGGCAGCACGGCCCATTACACCCGATTCCAACAACACATCTACTTCTACAGTAGGATTACCACGCGAGTCAAGCACTTCGCGGGCAACGATTTTTTCAATTTTACTCATTTCTCTGATGATTATGAAAATTAATAATTGTTCTTTTATACCTGATTTCCGGATTTGATTGTACCCCTCCGAATTTGGCTGCAAAGGTACAAAAAAAAGCTCAAAAACAATGAAAATCCAACAGCTAAAATTGGCTTATTTTAAACGTTCTCTGATTTTTTTTAGTCCAACTAACAGTTTCTTACGTAATACCTCCAGTTTTTCAATAGGCTCCATAAAAGTAGGATCCTTAAGGTCAATTTGCATGGCATCTTCAATACCAGCCTGCATAGGATACAATAGAATAAAATTCCTGTCGTTCAATGCAGTGCCCAGCAAATACGGAATTTTATTCATGTAGGGATGATACGAGGGTTTATCCCGTCGGCTCATCACAACAATCAGGTTATCGTTGGGCTGAAGAGTGGTGAGTAAGGTAGGAAGGTATTCCCAACCGGCAAATTCCCGGAACTGAGCATTTACAGGATGTTTCTCATGAATAGACTTAATAACCTGTAAGGTACTGTTGGAAGCATAAAACTCCAGTTCCGATCCTGTATTACGGGAGATATTCCAAAGTTTCAATAACCAGAACAAGAATCCCAGTTCATTTTCAGCATGCTCGGGTACAATAATACGATGCCGCTTATAGGTCTGCACAGCCGATTTATCTGTTTTAACAATAAAAGTTGTAGTGTCACATTTTGACAGTACGCCTTCAATAAGATGTCCGGTGAAGGTATCTGAATCTTCCTTTCGAATATGAAAGCCCAAAATCAAATCGGTAATTTTTTGCTCTTTGACTACCGATGAAATTCCGTTGGAGATATTAAGATCATAACGCAGCAAACTGGTGATATGAGCATCCAGCTCTGATGCCTTTTTTTCAGCCTTCGACACGAGTAACTGCACGCCGGGATCCTTCTCGAGCCGTTCCGACTGATTATTCATCACGTGTACTACATACATTCCTTCCGATGTTTTTTTTGAGCTCAGGTTATCCGCAATGCTAATAAGCTGATCAACATTTTCGGGATTACTCAACGGAACAAGGATTCGCTCCTTAACTACTTTACTTACCCCCTGAATGGTATTTAACTCAGAAAG
This sequence comes from Paludibacter sp., assembly GCA_034002585.1. GTDB lineage: Bacteria > Bacteroidota > Bacteroidia > Bacteroidales > Paludibacteraceae > Paludibacter. Next base: position 1,876 of record JAVFAG010000187.1, on the reverse strand, counting down.
AGCAATATTCTTTGCTCCTTTTTGTGCTTCAAATGTTGCTAACGTACAGGTAAACAAAATCATAAGAACAGTTCCGTTTAACACACTTTCGTTGAGCAAACGAATCGGTTCACCGGCATCACCATATCCAAGAATAATATTGTAGCCCACCAGTACTGCCGCAAGTGTAGCAGCAGCCTGAGCATTACTTAGCCCGAAAAGAATTCGCCGTTCATCTACTGTCATACGAAAAGATTTTTGGGTAAGCCAGGCAGCGATATATTTTGCTCCGGTAGCCACAACGATCATAACTGCAGCCACTTTGAGCGTTTCCATATCTTCGTAGAAGGCCCTGAAATCGATAAGCATACCTACGCCAATCAAAAAAAAGGGAATAAAGATGGCGTTACCTACAAATTCAACACGATTCATCAAGGGCGAAGTTCCGGGAATGAGCCTGTTCAGCGCCAGTCCGGTGAGAAAAGCTCCGATAATTGCTTCGACACCTGCCAGTTCGGCAAGTACAGCACCGGCATACACCAACACCAGCACAAAAACATACTGACCAACATTATCATCGTAACGCTCGAAAAACCATTTGCCAATCAACGGAAACAGGTACATGACTATCAGACCAAACAAAATCAACCTTAAAAACAAACTCCACCAAAAAGCAGAATTTACCTCGCCCTGAACCGAAGCTACAACCACTGCCAGCACCAATAAAGCCAGCGTATCGGTAATCAGGGTACCTCCCACTGCGATACTCACTGATCTGTTTTTGGTTATCCCCAGTTTACTGATAATTGGATAGGCAATCAGCGTGTGCGATGCAAACATACTTGCCAACAGAATAGAAGTAAGCCACGAAAAACCTAGTACCCATATACCTGCTACAATTCCAAGTAGCATCGGAACAAGAAATGTGTACATCCCGAACACAAAACTTTTACGGCTATTCTTCTTAAAATCATGAAGATCGATTTCGAGTCCGGCCAAAAACATAATATACAGTAAACCAGCCGTTCCCGAAAGAATGATACTGCTGTCGCGTTCCATCAGGTTAAAACCGAAAGGACCCACAAAAGCCCCTGCAATGATTAAACCCAACAGATGAGGAATCCTAAGCTTGTTTAACAACAGTGGTGCAAACAATATGATAATCAGTATAATCAAAAATTTGAGCACCGGATCAGAGATGGGTAATCCGGACTGAAAAATATTCAATATCATCATGGGCATTTGTATTTGATTATTCAACAAACTGAGGATGCAATTAGTTTTCCAGTTCCACTATCGTTATTCCTGCACCTCCGAATTGCACATGCTCATCTCGGTAGGTTCTAATACCATGTACAGTTGCCAGGTACTGGCGAATAATCTGTCGTAACGCACCTGTACCTGTTCCATGGAGAATGCGAACGCTTGCCACGCCCACCATCACCGCATCGTCGATAAAATACGTCACTGCCTGCAGGGCTTCATCGGCCCGCATACCCCTCACATCAATCTCCGAACTGAAGTTGAGCTTACGACTGCGCACTTCTTCGGTAACTGTTGATTTAGCATTAATCTGTCGTTTCTCCTTTTTCAACTGGTTATTACTGATGATTTCCAGGCGGTTGAGTTTGACTGTCGATTTCAGCCCTCCAAAGGCAACCGTAGCCATTTTATCCTGAATTTCAAGAATAGTTCCTGTGGCTGTCTGATCCTTTAAACGAACTTTCATACCAGCTTGCAAAATGCTTTGTGGTTCCGCTTTAACTGGTTTACTAACCGCAGGCTTTTTAATACCGGATGCTTTAGACGCAGACTTTTGCGGATCGTCCATAACCTGCAGACGTTCCCTGAATTCCTGCAATTCACTGCGCACAACTTTTGTTTTCTCCTTTTCCGC
>JAVFAG010000186.1:0-3278 GCA_034002585.1 Paludibacter sp. | reverse complement strand
CTTTGAAGCTGCGGTATGTTCTTTTTTAGCTTAAAATATCTCATAATCCCATAACGGGAAAGAAATAAGAATATTGTTAAATATTTGACAACAAACACTTAATAAACTATTTTATATAAACTCTATTGTACGATTACATAAAATTGTTTTCGCAAATATAATATTTTTTGTTTTGTGTCAAAAAAATCCTAAAGATATATTTCATTCAACATTTTTGCCAGTTGAATTCCTCCCAGGTACATCATCGTATCGAGATCGCTGCGAAAGGCCTGAAAATATTTGTAATTGTTTTTATCTTCAGGATTGTAGTCGTAAATGCGACGGGTGATATCGAAGCTCTTCTCAAGAATGGAAGGAATAGTCATAGCAGCCATTTTTTTCTTTTCAGGGCTGTAGGTATCGATAAGGTACTGCGCTAGCTCCGTGTACGACATTTTATAATGATCGATGAGGTACGAATCCCAGAGGCTGTGGATGTTAATTTGTTTCCCAAACCAGGTAAAAGGCACCCGGTTACCACCCAGATCATCGGCACGACCCAAATGCATAGGTTGGTGCAAATCACCCATAAAATGAATGAGAAATTTCAACGCATCCACATCGGTTTTATCTTTTTTCAGGCGTTGTTGCATCAATTGAATAGCATAGAACAAATGCTTTCCTTCCATTTCAGGATTGTTCCACAGTTCGGCCAATTGCTCCGGAGTTTTATCGGGCGAAAGGTTTTGGTAATGCCAGGGTTTGCTTTCGGCATATTGAGGCAAATCGCGGATTTCATCGGCCCAGGTGGAGTGATAAATGATGCCGTTGGTGCCCAGCAGTTCATCGAGCTGCTCGTACACACCGGGTTGCAGTTCGTTTTGAGCAATGATGGCAATAGCCCGGTGAGCAATGGGACCGTAAGCCATACTAATACATGTGATCAGCAAACTGAATAACAGAATGGAGATTTTCTTCATATACTTTCTATTGGACAATTTAATACACGTTGAATACAACCCGGGTATTTACCCATGTCGACCGGCAAAGATAGAAAAAATCCCATTGAAAGCTGTATATTCATGCGATTTCTGCACATTTCATCGAAAAGAGTGCAAAAAACGTGGCCATTCTTGCTGTTATCGCTCATTTTATATGTAACTTTGCACGCAAACAACGTTAAACAGACAAAATGAGCATTATTGACACCACCAACATCAAAACTTATCTTAAAGAAAAACTCGATACGATCTCTCATCCCAATCACGCATCCCAACATACATTTCATATTCCTGTAATGGGACTGGCTTATACCGTAGATGCCCCTGTTAAAGTGGCCCGCTATGGCATTTCCTCCGTCATTTCCATCATCGAAGACCGGTTACTTGAAATGATGCGTGCACACTACTATCCTACCATCAATCAGCCCTATGTTCCCATCAGCAATCAGGAGCACGATTACCGTGCTAAAAGGGTAACTGATTATCTTAACTTAGTGAACACCATCGTACACAAGCAGATGGAGAAGTTGAGAGAGGAAGCCTTTGAGGTAAGCAACGACATTGCTAAATATTTCGAGATGCTTCCCAACGACAGCATCCTGAAAAACATGTACCTGGACATGATTAATTGTCCAAACCAGATGGAAAAAGCTGAAAAGCAGGCTTTTTTGAGAAGTCAGTTGAAACCCGGACGAATTGATGTTAACATCATGACAAAGCTGGATGGCGAAGTGTACGACAAGGTAGGTAAACCCGTTGTGGATGGATCGAATGCTGTGACAGCCCTTCGCGGCTATATCAACAGCAACCTGAGCAATTCGGGAATCGTTTTTTCGGCCGGATTGAATCCCCGCCTGTACAATTACCTCGACACCACCGACGTATTTAACCCCGACGCTAACGGACAGTTCACCAAAAAAGTGATTGTAAAAGTGAGCGATTACCGTTCTGCCCTTATTCAGGGAAAATATTTAGCTAAAAAAGGCATTTGGGTAAGCGAATTCCGGATTGAATCGGGACTGAACTGCGGAGGACATGCCTTTGCCACAACCGGCTACCTCCTCGGTCCTGTACTCGAGGAATTCAAGCAGAACTGGCAGGAGTTAATCGATTCAATCTTTGAGATGTACCAACCAGTGATTGTTGCCAAAACAGGCATCAACATTACGCAGGCACCGGCAACTGCAATCACTGTCCAGGGAGGAATCGGGACGTATGAAGAAGACACTTTCCTGCGAACCCATTACAACTTAAACGGCACCGGCTGGGGAACACCCTTCCTGTTGGTTCCCGAAGCAACAACTGTTGATGATCACACCCTTCAGCTTTTATCGAAGGCTACCGGCGACGATGTATTTATCAGCAATTACTCGCCCCTTGGAGTTCCGTTTTATTACCTGGAAGGAACCACCGGCGATTTACAGAAACATCAGTTTATAGCCGATGGAAAACCGGGCAGTTCGTGTCCCGAGAAATACTTGCAATTCAACACCGAATTTACCGATAAGCCCATCTGTGCGGCTTCGAAACAATACCAATCGCTGAAACTGGCGCAGCTGAGCACGCTCGGTTTATCGGAAGAAGAACTCGAAGAACGCACTTCCAACGTATTGGCGAAAGATTGTCTTTGTGTGGGTCTCAGCAATGCTGCCACGCTGCGTTACGACGGCACCTTCCTGAAAAACAATAAGGCGGTGAACATCTGTCCGGGCCCGAATATCGCCAACTTCTCGAAAATTATATCGTTGCCAACCATGACCGATCATATTTACGGGCGCACCAATCTGGTAACCAATCCGAACCGGCCGCATGTGTTCATCACCGAGATGGGCATCTATTTTACCTTTTTGAAAAAAGAACTTTCGCAGGGCGATGCAGGTGATAAAAAACGTAAAATCTACTACGAATTGTTTTTGAAAAACCTGTCGGAAGCCATTGAGTATTATCAGAATTTGCATGATACCGGGCTGATTACCAATAAAGGATTTACAGAAGCGCTGGTGGAATATGGAAAAGAAATCGGAGTGATTAAACAGCAGTATAGTCTGAATTAATTTTAAAGCTTGCATTAGTAGTAGAAAACACTAATGCAAGCTAATTTACAACCCAGTTTTTTTTTTACGTTCGTGGATGGTGTTGTGTCCTACAGTATACGCAAACACTGAGGCAGACGTTTCTACTCCTGTAATATAAATTCTGAACAATTCACGGGAGTTCCTTGTTTAGAAAAAAGAAACCACTAATTACTGATGCTTGTAACTTGGTTTTTAGAGCTGTTTATAACTAAAACGATGAAAA
>JAVFAG010000185.1:0-3317 GCA_034002585.1 Paludibacter sp. | reverse complement strand
GGAATTCCGGGCAGATGATTTCCGGTATATTCACTACCTTCGTTGGTAAAACTCCGAAAGCGGTTTTCCGACAATGATGCAGAAAGTGAATACTCTAACCATTGAAAGGGATGGTAACGTAGTATCCCCTCCAGTCCTTTCAATAGTGAACTTCCGGCATTCGCTCCGTAAAAAACATCTTCAGAAGGACGCATGGTGACTAACAAATCGTCGAGAAATATTGTGTATAACGAGCCCTGAACTGCTAGTTTGGAATTGAAAAGCCAGGACTTAAAACCCGCATCCACGGTCCAACCCTGCTCGGGGCGTAAGGCAGCATTCATCAACCCATCAGAGCCCAGACTTTCTTCAACAGTAGGAGTGGAAAAACCATGGCCAGCCGAACCATACACTAGAAGCTGATCGGAAACTTCGTACACAATGCCGGCCATCGGTGAAACGATAGGCTTTCCTGAAAAACGATCGGATGAAACTGCTGGCAAATGATGGTTCAACTGGTATGCAGTTAAATTTATATTAGCAGCTAACGATAAGCGAAGTTGATCGTATGGTTTTACTTCCATACTAAGGAAACCATTCAGGTGACTTCGCAGTTCCTGAGCATCCGTTAACACTGTATGACTTGTATTGGCCATGGTTTGCCAGCTATAGCGCTCTGTCAGACCTTCCACTCCGATAGCTGAAATAAGTCCGGGAGTCGTATACCGCAAACTTTCCTGAAAGGAAAATGTAACCGACTCATCGTCAAGAATATTAAACGGACGCAGTTCGTATTGATCATACCTATTCGTTGTAAGCAACAACGTATTCTTCCAACGCGAATGGATGGGAGTTTCGAGTCGAAGTCCGGCCAGCACCCGCTTGTATTCCTTGTATCCTTTTACCGCCAGCCAGTTGGGTGCAGCCGACCCGGGTGAAGTGCGAAATGTGTTTTCATCAACCGAACTGGGTGTAAACGCCTTTACATCGCTCAGCATTAGCATGTAATTTAACTCTCCAAGCTCTGACAAGTATTGCTCGCCGGTAAGCAAACCTGAAGTTCGCTCAAATGCACTGTTTTCACGAAAACCTTTACCACTAAGCCGTGCAACAGCTGTCATGAGCTTTCCGGAAGAATAACCAACGGAAGCACTACCTGTGAATTTTAACAAACCAAAACTTCCGGCTGTTATACCTGCATCAGCAGAACTGAGCGCAAAACTGCGATCAGTTGAAAGAGGATTATCTGTAGTTGAATGATGATTGAATAGCGAAGTTTTACCTGATTCATTTGAAAAACTGCGTGTTTTAAACCGTACCGCACCTCCCATTCCCCCACCATACCAGGCCGAATACGAGCCTTTGGTGATTTCGGCACGTTCAACAAACGATAGCTCAATATCGTCGAAAACGGAAGTACCATCTCCACCTGTCAATGGTATATCGTTAAGATAAACCCGTGTTCGGTTGGTACCATACTGACTGCGCGAACCGATCCCACGCAAGGTGAGTTTCAGTGTTTGAAAGGTGCCTGATTGCAAATGAACTCCCGGCACAGATGACAATGAAGATGACAAATCGCCGATTAAGTTTAGTTGTAACTGATCCCTTGTCACAAGTTGAACAGGTGCTGCAAGTGAGCGTAGCGATTGCGGATAGCGGGCTGCAGTAACCTGTATATCATCAAGTTTCACTGAATCCTGTATTGATATATATTCCTGAGATTGCACTGGCTGTGCACAATATATCACAGTACAAGTTATAACAGCAAAACGTATTAACCGTAATATTCTGTACAAGAAACTACAAATGAAAATCATTGTTGAAATTCCAATTCTGTTGAAGCAGTTATCATCAGCTTTCACTTTACCGGAACCAGCTTAAACACCTTGCCTATCTTTTCAACCGCAATATAGATATATCCATCCGGTCCCTGAACCACATTGCGGATTCGCCCGATTTTTGGCATCAACCGTTCACGTCCCACAACACGATTATTCTTTATCAGCGTACGTTCAACATACTCAAAACTAAGTGAACCACTCAAAAAATCACCTTTCCAGGCAGGATAACGATCGCTGGTAACACGCGTCAGACTACTCGGGCCTATCGATGGAGTCCAATGGTGGAAGGGTTGTTCCATGCCTGCCTTCGCAGTATCGTTGGTAAAAATAGTGCCATCGTAATTAACCCCAAAGCTGATGACCGGCCAGCCATAATTCAGTCCTCTTTTTACAATGTTTAGTTCATCACCGCCCTTGGGGCCATGCTCGTTTTCCCAGATCGTGCCTGTTGACTTTTCGTAGTATAAACCCTGTGGATTACGATGTCCATAGCTCCAGATAGTTTTCATCGCACCGGGTGTATTTACAAATGGATTATCTGCAGGGATGCGCCCATCATCGTAGATTCGGTGCATCTTTCCACAATGATTGGTCAGATCCTGTGCATTTTCCTTACGCCCCCTGTCGCCGATACCAAAGAAAAGGTAGCCATCCTTATCGAAAAACATGCGGCAACCAAAGTGAGCACCGCTATTGGTATCGGGACTCCCGTGAAATATCTTCTCCACCTTGCTCAGTTTACCTTTGTCGAGCACTGCCCGGGCAATTGTTGTATTAATTTTGTCAGAAGTTTCCCCATCAGCAAACGAAAGGTAAATCAACTTATTCCTCCTGTAATCTGGATGAACGGTCACTTCCATTAACCCACCCTGTCCCCGGACAACAACAGCAGGCACCCCCGAAATCTCAGTTTGCCGGCCATCTTTCACATGATATAATTTGCCCGCTTTTTCGGTTACCAGCATCGAACCATCGGGTAAAAAACCCATACCCCATGGGATATTCATACCACCAGCTACTTCCTCCAGCACAAAACTCAGGTCCATTGAATGTACTTTGTCTTTAATATTAAAAGTAGATGGTAGTACATCGGGCACCTGTGCAACTTCCCGGATAGTGTAAGCAGCCAGTTCACTGATTTCCGAATCAGTCATCGCATTTGCAAATTCAGGCATTCCGATGGCAGGCCTTCCATATTTAAGGGTTGCAGTTACTTCTTTCAGCGAGTTTCCATACACCCATGCACGGGCTGCAAACCGATCGTGATTTTCGCCATGACAACTGGCACAGTATTGAAGATAATTATCGCGCGCACTGCGTGGAAGTTGATCGGGAGCATTTGTGAATGCAGAAACTACCAAAGCAACCGTAGCAGCACCGACCATCAATACAGGTAATAAATTTGTTTTTTTCATGGGAAATATTTTTTCAGAATTGCAGAACGAATATTCATTCAAAAGAGCATTGGTTGGTATTCCTATTGCTAACTGCAAA
>JAVFAG010000184.1:0-3352 GCA_034002585.1 Paludibacter sp. | reverse complement strand
TAGTTACAGCTCTTTGATTTTGATATTCTGGAACCAAACCTCATCGCCATGGTCCTGTAGCAGAATATGCCCTTCGGCAGCGTTTCCGAAACCCGGCCAAACTTCATATTTGCTATAGTTAACCAATGCTTGCCACATCTGGGTATTGCGTTCGTATTCCACAATCTTGATGTCATTCAGATAGTGTTCCACTTTATTACCCACCACCCGAATACGGGCATTGTTGAAGAAATTTGGCCGGTAGGGTTTATTTTCAGGAGCCGGAATCAGGTCGTAGAGCGATCCGAGGGTACGATTCCCTTTGACGCCGAGTTTAGCATCGGGATGAAGCTTATCGTCGAGAATCTGAAACTCGCAACCAATCGATGAACCGGCGCCTTTATTCAGTTCGGTATCTACAAAATATTTAATACCACTGTTGGCTCCCGGAGTAATCATAAAATCGACCGAAAGTTCGAAGTTGCGGTATTTCTTTACGGTAACGATATCGCCGCCGTTAGTCGATTCACCACCGTCCGATTTTGTCACCTTCAGCATTCCATTATCAATCTTCCATCCTTTTTGCGGAAAAGTGGTAAGTTTGGCACCCCGCCATCCTTCACTGGTTTTTCCATCCCACAGCAATTTCCAACCGGCTTTAGCTTCGCGTGCCGAAATGGTGTTAGCAATGGCATTTACCTGAGGAACAGAAGCATCTTCGGGCATCAGAAAGTCGCCTGGATTTACCGTGCAGATACGGATGTTTTTCCAGGCAATGGTTTTTCCCACATGCTCTGCATTATTGATTGAATGTACCTGAAGCGCAATAAAGCCTTCGGAAGTAGTTGCATCCAGCAGATCGGAACAGGCCACTCCGTTGAGCCAGGTACGAATGCGGGTACCCACTGCTTCGATACGAATTTTATTCCACTCACCGGGGCGAAAAGCCGTTTTGGCAGCAGGATCCTTATCAAGCGGATACAGCCAGCCACGACGGGCTTCATCGTAAATACCCCCCGACCAGGCACGTGGTGCCGTATCAAATTCGAACTGATAGCCGTGAACACGACCGTCTTTGTATTCTTTCAGGCTATTGCTGCGAAACTGCACTCCGGAATTGAGTCCCTGATCAATTTTGTATTCCAGCTCGAGAATGAAATCTCTGTAATTCTTAGCTGTAGCGAGGAAAGTATTGGCAGGATGTAAAACACTGGTACCGATGATGGCACCATCCTTTACAACATAAGGAGCTTCTCCGGCGACCTTTTTCCAGCCCCGCAGATTTTTTCCATTAAAAAGATTTTCCCATTGTTGTTGAGCAAAGGCCGATGTTGCCAACACAAGCAACACGGCAAGTGAAAGAAATTTGTTACGCATTGTACATTAATATTATAGTTTGTAGAAATATTTCCAGTCTCTGCGGGGCTCAGGTCCACGCAGCAGTTCATTGGCCTTATCGTTCCCGATAAATTTACCAGCTTTCGGATCAAATCGTAGTTTTGCATTCAATCGCTGAGCAATTACACCCAGGCAGAACACCTGACTGAGTGGTCCGGCCACGGCAAAAGGCGAGCGGGCACGTTCCTGACCTTTACAGGCCAGCAGGAAGTTGGCATAGTGATTCGATGTTGTTTGGGGCACGAATGGCAATTTAGCTTCCATTTCACGTGCTTTTTCCTCCGGAATAATCTGAAGCGTACTGGCGTGTGAACCTCCTTTAAAAGTTAACTCCTTGCTATAAATAATTTTACCGGGATTGAGTTTTGAGGGAACTATTTGTCCATTGCCCGGAGGCGGAATGCTTGGATCGAGTTGCACATTACCATAACCTTCAGGCACCGAAGGAAGATTATCGAGACCATCGTACCAGGTTATGTCGCAAGCCGGCATTCCTTTTCGTTCAGGAAAATGGAAACGAATCGTCGATGAATATGGAAAAAAGAAAGGATTATGTCCGTTGGCATACACCATATCAATTTCGGTAGGAAGTCCGAGCTCAAGGAATTCGTGAGCAGTATCAATGATGTGAGCCCCCCAGTCGCCGAGCGCACCCATTCCGAAATCGTACCAGCAACGCCATTGTCCGTTCACATAATCTTTATTAAAATCGTGGTAGGGTTTGGCACTTAGCCAGGAATCCCAATCGAGGGTGGAGGGAACCGGTTGCGCCGGAGGCATCGATTTCATGTTGGAATCGAAGGAATGCCAGCGACGGGGATTGTTCATATGTGCAGTAATAGCTGTTACATCCTTTATAATACCCGCTTCCTTCCAGGCTTTAAACTGAAAATAGTTGGCCTCGGAATGACCCTGATTTCCCATTTGTGTTACCACGCCAGTGCGCTTAGCCGCTTTCATCATCAGATTAACTTCTTCGAAAGTATGCGCCATCGGTTTTTCAACATACACATGCTTGCCCAGCGACATAGCCAGCATAGTTGCAGGAAAATGGCTGAAATCGGGCGTTCCTACCGAGACTGCATCAATTTGCGATGCCATTTTATCGAACATCTTCCGGAAATCGTTGAATCGGGGCACATCGGGAAACTGTTTCAGAATGGCTTCGGTATGAGGCGCCCCCATATCGACATCGCAAAGTGCAACAATATTGCAATGACCGGTTTCATACAAATCGCGAATTATTTCACCACCCCGAAAACCAATCCCAATACAGGCCAGGTTCACTTTCTCAGAGGGAGCAATTTTGCGGGGTTTCACTTTACGGGCTGCTTCGGCAGTAATCGGTGCCAGTCCTGAGAAGGCGGCAGTTGCAGTAAGCAACGACATGCGCCGCAGAAATTCGCGACGGGATGCAGAGGTGTTTGCCATATGTTTAAACGTTTTGATTCTTATGACGCAAAAATAAGAAAATTGCCGCAAAAAGGATTTACAAAAAAACGAATTATCGCAGAATTGCACGATTTTGCTACCTAATTTGCACAGAAGTAGTATTATTGTGACTACGGGCTGTGTCGTTGACGTGATTTTCATAAGTGAGATTTAAAACGGATAGCTCATTTTGTACAAACTCAATCATCTCAGGAAAGAAAACAGAGAAATGTGTTGAGAGATTAGCATAATACTGATCGAGCACTACCACCGCCACTTCTGGCTGAATGGCTTTACTTTTCCTGTCGCGCATAATTTCCAGTGAAGCCTTTAATCCGCCGTAACTGGCATATTTATGCAGGCGGTTGGTAGTTACAAAATGAAAAATAAACCGCTTGATACGGGGAGGCAACAAAGGATAACGCAGCAAAGCATGAAAATAAAAATTGCGTGCAAAACTTCGGAGCTGCTTCACCGAATATTGCTGAAACGACACTGCCAGAAGGTGATCATAGTACATATCGGCCATAATTCCTGCATAGCG
>JAVFAG010000183.1:0-3375 GCA_034002585.1 Paludibacter sp. | reverse complement strand
TCAATAACAGGATGGCAATGAACGCAAAAAGCAACGAGTAGTACTGTCCGGTTTTTACCGACTCACTGATTTCCTTGTCAATCAGACTGGAACCTCCAATTGTATAAGGCAACGGTTCATTCTGCAGCATCTCCGATAAGTCCTTCTCCAGGTCCTCCACTTCCTGCAAGGTAGTCGCACGGTATTGGATCGTCATCAGTGTATGCGCATAATCAAAACTGATAAATCGTTCGAAATCGGCGATATCAGCACTCATGCCATACAACTCCAGGTATTGCGAAACGGCAAAGCTATCGTCGGGAATCGCGTTATATCCCGCCTCGCCCGGCTCGTGCAGGGCCATGCTGATTTTCTTAATCATGGTGGCTAAAGAAGCAGTACGACCTACCAGTGGATGCTGCTCCAACCGATGACTGTACGTGTCAATTCGTTTCAACAAAGCAGGGTCGGTTGCATCGCCTTCGAAAACAATATTAATCATTTTACTTCCTCCGAAGTGCTCATCCGCAATCTGAACAGCACGGTTAAAGCCATGATCTTCCGGCAATATCCTGTTGGTGTCGGGCGCAATATGAATCCTGAACACTCCGGCGGTAATCATTACGAAAAAAAGAATAAAAAAGCTCAGCGTCCGTATCGGGTGAGTTGTAACCAGCTTCCCTGTGCGGGACAACAAGAAATAAAAAACACCCTTATGAACATCACTATGCTCCTGCTTCAACGATGATTTTTTAAACAGCGACATCAGCGCCGGAATGTAGGTAAGGCTCAGCAAGAGTGCAAATGCAATTGCAACAGATGCAATAACCCCCATTTGACGGGCCGGAATCAGCAAATGCACGACTAAACCCAGCGTGCCGACAATAGTCGTGAGTCCGCACAACAGTACTGGCTTTTTCAGATATGAGATTACTTCCTGCAATAATTTAAAGTTACTTCTACGGGGATGCAGCGCCCGTACTTCCTGGTATTTTGCCACGAAATGCACTCCATAATTATTAGCGATGGCAATCATCATGATGGGAATGAGCACGCCAATCAGACTCAGTTGCCACCCTAATGCCGGAATAAGCCCCATTGCCAGCAGTATTGAAAACACCACCACTGAGAAGGGAAGCAGCATGGCCCTGAACTCACGGAAAGAAACCCACAGAAACACCAACATCAGCAGCAATCCAATCGGTAGCAATACCATCAGATCGAGACCAATTTTATTATTTGCTTCGTTTCGCAGATACGGCAATCCGGTGATATACACCTTTTGGTCGCCGGGGTAGAGATTCAGCACTCCGTCAATCGTTTCCATCAATTCCGCATCCTGTACCTGTCGTTCAGTGGTAAGCATAATCAACGCATAGCGAAAATCTTCCGACACCACTAATCCATAGGCCAGGTCATTTTTCCTGATTGCTTCCCTCAGCGCTTCTCGTGCCAAATCGTGTTCAGGAATAGCATCCACCACCGGCGTCACCTCCATCATCCCGTCGGCCGACAGAATATTCTTCGTCTGAAACAAGGACAAAACCTGTTCAAAAGAGCCATTCAGAATTAAGGCTTCGCTGATAGCCTGTACTCTTTTCAGTGTTGCAGGCTGAAGCACATCTTCTGCTTCAAAAACCAGCAGAATGGTCTCGTCGTTGCCAAACACTTCGCTGATTTTCCGGTTGTTTATCTTCGAAGTCATTGTGTCGGGCATGTACGATTCCAAATCCGGATTAATTTTTATGTTCGACAAGGGAATGAGAGAGGCCAGCAGGATGAGAAATGTTGCCAACAGCACCCACCAGCGGTGGCGGAGTATAAACAGGGATGTTTTAATCTTATTCATGGTTAGGCACTTAGAATGAAGCTTTAAGACTAATAAAAGCTCCACTCATGATCGTGGAGGCATAGCTGAACAGTGTTTTATCGGGTCCATTCATATAGGTACCACCAATCGAAGCGGTTAGCGAATCATTCAGTTTGAAGGTTACTTTGGGTTGCACCAACCATTCATCAGAAGTAACATCATAATAAGCTGCACACACCAAATCCAGGGCATCATAACCAACGGTAGCAGAAAAAGAAAGCGCAATGGCATGGTTCATTTTTTCCTGTTGATGAAAAATCCGTCGGTTAAATTGCCGGTTTTCGTAGTCAATTTTTGCATTGGCATACTGCATTTGCGCATAAGGATTCAGGGGGTCTGTCAGCACCGGAACCACTAACGGAGAAAAATCAGGCACATAGCTTCCTACATACTGTGCGATAACTGTCAAACCGGCAACAGTAGTTTCCAGCGCACCCACATAATTAAAACCACTCATCGGAATGTGCATTTTTGACTCCGGATTTTCCGTAATCGTATATGCACCTTCAGCACGAAGGATTATAGTACCAACAGGCACAGCCAAATCGGCACCCCAGCTTGTCTTCCGGTAACTGGCAGGACGGTTGGTTATCACAGACGAAGCTGTTGACCAATCCACCGCCGCCACTTCAAATCCATGATAAGGGTCGTAGCCCCTGAAATACGAAACCGACCAGCCGGCAGCGGGCAACTCGAAATTAAGCCGTGCGGCAACCGCAGCATTTTTTAGTTTCTTCTCCGGAAATTGTTGTTCTGCGAAAGACACATTGGCTCCCATATCGAACAACTCATATTTATACACCGATGGCTGATAAAAGGGCACTCCGATTAAATCTAATTCGACAGCCGGAGTAATACGGTATCTGGTACGCAGCAGAAAATTGGAGAGCCGCTGGTCATCGGGCTCCGGAGTAAAGAAAAAATAATCCTTAGGTGTGATGTTGTCGGTCGGATTAAAACCATCGGTACGTCCCCAGCCCACCACCTGATTACCAAGCATCACATCGAACTTCAAACTGCTGTAGCCGGCATACAGTTCTTTCAACTCAATCAGCTGAACATTTTCATCGAAGAAAACACCCTTCCGCAACCGGATGTCGGCCCGCAAAAACGCGCCGCGGCTTCTCAATTCGGGCTGCAAAGCCAGTTCAGCAAAAGCAGTTGCCAGTTCGTACTTTTCACCTCCGCCAAACACAACGCTCCGTGCATAGCCCTTCAGTTGCAATGCGTGTTGTGGAGATTCATCAGCAGCTGTTGTCTGTGTTTCGGTTTCCGTGAAAGACTTATCCGCGATTGATTCCTGTGCATCATCCTGAAACAAAGGTTGAGCAGATACGCCCATACCAACGATGCAAATCGTAAAAAAGCAAGCAAATCGTCTCATTTCAGTATAGTTTTTAATGATACTGCAATGATACGATTTCAGCAGGGTGTAACTGTCTTACTTTTAAAAGTAGGACAGGTAGTTGTGGTAGTAGTTTTAAAAGGAAAACCTGAAGTGTCCGGATGATGAAGTGTCCGGATGG
>JAVFAG010000182.1:0-3458 GCA_034002585.1 Paludibacter sp. | reverse complement strand
CGGATTCATATCTTTTACTCTTGAATCACTCAAATCGTAACCAAAACTCCAGTTGCCTTCCGTGCCGATATATCGTTTTCCGTTCCATTCGTAATAACCCCACCACATGCTACGGGTTGTAAAGAAATTCTTCACTTCCTGCGTATAATCGGTCAGAATCTCAGTGGTATAATCGGGATTGCCGTAATTTGGATTGGCAGGATTCGTAACTGCATCGGGATCGTAATTGGGATTTTTATTCGTGTAAACTTTACCAGTCCCATCATTTTCATCCGGCCTGGCATTGTACAGCAGCAGAGGCTTCCCGTCCCAATAAAACCACAAATCCTTGTATCGTTGTTGTTTGTAGAAATTAGTATACAGTTTCTGAACCACTGAAATGACAGGGCCATTGAATGCCCAAAAACAAAATTGAGGCACTTTATTTCCTTCATCCTTCATTTTCACCATGGTACTCAGAAGCACTTCCCATTCATCCCAGTAATGTACCGCATTGGTAACATCGAGGATAATCATGTCGACTCCTGCATTGGTTAGCAAAGCCATGTCTTTACGAATAACCCATTCGTCCTGACTCAGGAAGTAACCCATTTCAGGTTCTGCCCAATGATAACCTTGCGGAGCCGAACCCCACAAAGGGTGATTTCCATCTAAACGAGCTGATGAATCTGTACCAAGAATTTTAGTCACATCTGCAGAGTAGGGTTTAGGGTAAATCGAGTAACGGTCTTCTGAATGCCAGGTAATGTAAAACATACCCACAACTCTTCGTTTTTCAGGTTTTACTTTCGGCAGGTCCTCGTGAAAGGGCATTTTCCTTCCCAGCGCGTCGGTAGCCACCCAGGTATCAGAATACAGATCGCGAACCCCAACACAAGTTGATTCTACAACTTTCTTATCATTTTTATCGGAGGAACCTGCGCTCTGTGAATTAACCCCTGAAGCCGTTAAAATGGCAATTGCAAAGCTTACAACTGCTCCCTTTTTAATAAATTGTGTGGTTTTCAACATACTAGTTTTTGTAAGTAAATAAATGTAATCTTTCGATTAACTACAGTTAAGTTGCATTCAACTCTAGTTCGTGAACTGCTTCGAATAGTGCCAGCACATTTTCTACAGGAGTATCATCCTGAATATTATGTGCCGGAGCTATAATGTATTGGCTTTTTTCATCCAGAATGGCAGCAATGCGTTTCACTTCCGATTTAATTTTTTCTGGTGTTCCGTTGGGTAATAAATCCTGTACGCAAATCGCTCCAAAGAAATTGATCTGACCTCCGAACTGGTTATTGACATTCTCTGCATCCATGTGCTTGGCCAGGGGCTGCAGAGGATTCAGGTAGTCTAACCCTAATTCGATAAATTTTGGAATTAGCGGGATTACAGACCCGCAGGTATGCCAGGCAATTTTAATTTGAGGATTGGCGGCTTTAAATGCATCGAACATTTTTTTTATACGTGGTGCAAAATAGCGATCAAACATTTCAGGACTCATTATCAGTCCGTTTTGCGAGCCAAAATCATCGCCTGCCCATATCATATCGACACCTAATTCGATTAATCGCAATCCGGTCTGTGTTGAAATTTCAGTTACTTTATCCAGTAAAGCATCCACATATGGTTCTTCCATCATCATGTCCATGAGTAGTTTTTCCAGCCCTACCATGTACCACGAAATTTCGTAGATAGCACATTCTAAATCGCCGATGATGCCAAAATCTTTACCGTACTTGGCGATGGTTTCTTCTGCAAACCGAAAGCGTCCGGGTGCATCCACTTCTGGAAAAGGGTAATTTTCAATTTCTTCTACCGATTGTACATTGGCAAGTGGGTGAATGGCAAAATCGTCGTATAACCCATGAGGTTTGGTGCCAATGCCCCATTCGTTAATGGTAATTCCATCTTCGCGGGTTACAGGCTGACCATTATCAGGGAAGCAAGCCGCCACACCAATGGCATCCACTCCCATTCCCGTTAACATACCATTAAAGGATATTCTGCTTCCCAACAGAGAAGAAATGGGTTCTTCGTACGGAACTCCTAAATGTGCACTTAATCTTTTAGCTAATTGCGGAACCATACTAACGTATAAGGGTGGTCTGTCAGTGGGCCTGCCCTGTAAGGTATTGATAAAACGCTCTCTGTGATTCATATTATTGATTTTACTTGTGAAAGTTGAATAATTTAACAAATTACATTTACCGGGATATTCAGTAAAAATGCCAGTTTCTCAATTTTTGATGCTATATGACCCACTCCAATAGCGCAATGGTGAGCGGGTCCTTGTTTCGACCATTCATTCATAAACCGCTTCGCTCCAATCGAAAAACGGTAACGGCTGTTGGTGTTGCCAATCTCGAGAACGGGTCCTGCTACCGATTCGCCCTGGGCAACCAGCAGAAATACGCCATCTTTCCCTTCCACTACCGAAAGTAAGGTAACTGGTCCATGTTTTACAGTCATTTGGATCGACAATCCTTTCCCCGGTTTGCCGTGGTATATTGGCAAGGGTACTAACCTTACACGTCCCTCGGCAATTGCAAAGTGAGCCGGGCCATCGTGCCCGAGCATCACTACATCATCCATGAAATCCATCAGATAAAATTCAGAAAAAGAGCCTCCGGCGCCAAATTCGGCCATTATTTTCATGGCCTGTGCATTTTTCACCTCACATTCACCGGCTACAGGTATATTTTTTCCTGTAAGAAGGGTATTTCCTGCAATCACCGAGGTGACAATATTTTCATAATCGTTACCATTTTCGCCTTCGTAGTAATAAGCCATCGAACCAAGATTATGCTTTGCAATTAACTTGTCCAATGCCACCGACGTTTTTGCAGCACGTTCAATCTCATACAGTTCACATTCGGGTGCCACATCAAAACTGCGTTTAAACTCCTGTATCTTGGCTTGTACTTCGGCATCCGTCGTTTCATCGCGGTATTTCTTCAATTCGCACATCTCCAGGATTTCAATGTGGGTTCCAAAAACGGCCGATTGTTTGGTTACATCGGTGTACACATCGAGCATGCCGCCGTAATAATGTCCCAATATACCCATGCGATTGTTGCGCATTGCAGCTGTAACACGTGCCGCTTCTGTCCAGGCTTCTATCTCGCTCCATGCTTCCTCGTCCTGAAGATATCCGGTTACAAAATCGTACTGAATGCCGGAGCGATTAAAAACACTGGCAATTTCGGGCACCGAGCAGGCTTGGCAATGTTCCAGCCAGAGCCCTGTCATTTTTCCACGGTCGCCCAATTTATTAAACGCCTCATAATCCAGTTCGGCAACAGGTTGCAGATTCAGAATGATAACCGGCACTTTCAGTTTTTGCGCCACCGGCAAAACGGTGGATGACAACGCATAGGTTGAAACGTATAAAAATACTATTTCAACATCACCAGCTTTCAGAAAATCAGCTGCTTCGCGTGCTTTTACCGGGTTGTCGACCATTC
>JAVFAG010000181.1:0-3491 GCA_034002585.1 Paludibacter sp. | reverse complement strand
CAATTATGAGAGAAAATATTATACAATTAGCACTTCATCAATTTCATCAACGGGGCATCCGGAGTGTTTCGGTAGATGATATTTGTGCTACACTGCGCATATCAAAGAAAACATTTTATCAGTATTTTAAAAAAAAAGAAGAACTGATTGAAGAAATCATTCTGCATGTACAGCAGGAATTTACGGGTCGTTGTATGCGTCAGCAAAAGGATAAAAACTCGATTGACATCCTGATTATGAACATCCGGGAGATTAAACGGGCGATGGAGAAGGAATCTTTTCTGTTTTGGCATGATCTGAAGAAGTATTATCCAACCCTTCACTCGAAATATTTTGATATGCAGCGAGATGTGGTTCGCACTACCTTTGAGCAAAACATTCACAAGGGTATGGAAGAGGGATTTTACCGTGATGATATCGACGTGGAGATGTTATCGTATTTTCACACGGTGCAAATGCGGTACACCTTTGAAACGATGATTGAAGAACATCAGCGTTTTCCACTCAAGCGGGTAGTCGATTTTTTTATCGATCTGATGGTGCATCTTATAGTGAATGAAAAAGGGTTGAAATACCTGGAAGAAAATTATTACGACAAAATTAAAAAATGATTGTGTATGAGAATGGTAACTAAATTAAAATGGATAGTACTGTTGGCTTTTACAGCTGGTAGTGCTGTAGCTCAGGAACCACTGAAGTTGACTCTCGACGATTGTGTGCGGATTTCCCTGGAGGAGAATCCCACGATAAAAATTGCCGAGCGTGAAATTCAACGTGTGGATTATTCGAACAAAGAGAAGCTTGGGGCTTTGTTTCCGTCGATAAGTGCCGGGGCATCGTATGGAAGAACCCTTCAAAAACAAAAGCTGTTTTTCAACATCCCGGGCATGCCGGTAAATCCCGATGGGATCGAAGTAGGGCAGGATAATTCATTTGCCGGAGTACTTCAGGCCTCCATGCCGATAATTTCGCCAACCTTGTGGGCCAGTCTTAAAATGAACGAGACCGAAACGCAACTTGCACTTGAATCGGCCCGAGCCTCAAAAATCAACCTGGTAAATTCGGTAACAAAAGCCTATTATGCGGTTTTAATGGCTCAGGATTCCTACGATGTGTTCGAACGGGCCTACAAAAGTGCAGCCGATAATGCCAAAGTGATTGAATCGAAATACAAACAGGGCACCACTTCCGAATTTGAATGGGTTCGTGCCGATGTACAGGTTCGCAATGCGATGACTAACCTCGTATCGGCCGAAAGTGCTGTTGAACTGAGCAAGCACCAGTTGAAGATGCTCATGGGAATGGATTTTACTACTTCTATCAGCTTGCAGGGTAAACTTTCGGAATTTGAAAAACTGGTGTTTAGCGATGCGCTTCAAACGGCTAATCTCTCGCTGAACAAGAATGTGGACCTGAATCAGTTCGATATCCGGGCTCAGCAGCTGAAACAGTCGCTCGAGGTGCAAAAGGCGACATGGCTTCCTACCCTTGCTGCGAGCTTTCAGTACCAGTATATGTCGCAGCCCAACGACGATGTAAAGTTTAAGGATTACTACTGGTTCCCCACTTCCAATGCAGGCCTGAGTTTGTCGATTCCCATTTTTCAGGGTGGTACCAAACATCACAAGAAGAAACAGTTGGAAGTTCAGCTGAAGTCACTGGAACATCAGCGTGAAAACCTGAAACGTTCGTTAGAGTTACAGGCGGTGAGCCTCACCGAAAATATGATAAAAGCCATTGAAAAGATGGAATCGGGCAAAAAGGCGCTGCTGCAGGCCGAAAAAGCACTTTCCATCTCTCAAAAGATGTACGAAGTGGGTATGAGTACCTACCTGGATGTAAACAATGCTGAACTGGGCTATGTACAGGCGGGATTGTCGTACAACCAATCGATATACGATTTCATGTCGGCAAAAGCTGATCTGGAGAAATTGTTGGGAAAAGAAGCGAATTTAAATGAGTAATGTATTAATGATAAATGTATGAAAACTGGTATCAGAATTTTTGTTTCGTTAGTAGTGATGGGTTCGCTGATTGCCTGCGGACCTAAGAATGAAACTGCAGCTAAGGCCGATGCAAACGAGCGCCCGGCAGTACAGCTTCAGCAGGTGAACCTGCGCGATGTGGATCAGGTGTTTGAATTCACAGCAACCGTAGAGCCGGTAGTTAAAAACAATATTAATCCTACAGCACCGGGTCGTATCCGCTCCATTTTTGTGGAAGTGGGCGATCAGGTGACAAAAGGACAGCGCCTTGCTCAAATGGACGCTGTAAATCTTATGAATTCTGAAACGCAGCTTGCCAACCTGAAACGCAATTTCGAGCGTGTTAAGGAACTATTTGCAGTTGGTGGTGCCTCGCAACAGGAGCTCGACAATGTGACGCTTCAGCTTACGATGGCTGAAACCAACCTGAAGAACCTTCAGGAAAACACGATGTTGCTGAGTCCGGTGAGTGGAATTGTTACCGCCCGCAATTACGACAGTGGCGATATGTATGCCGGACAGCAGCCCATTCTCACGGTAATGCAGATCAATCCGGTGCAAACCAAAATCAATGTGTCTGAAGTGTATTTCAGCAAGGTAAAACGGGGAATGCCGGTGAAGGTCAAGCTGGATGTGTATCCAAACCAGAGCTTTGCCGGAAAAGTGAAGCTGGTGTATCCCACCATCGACGAACGTACACGTACCTTTCCTGTTGAGATTGAAATGAACAATCCGGGTCAGAAAATTCGTCCGGGAATGTTTGCCCGCGTGGGAATCAACTTTGGTAAGGTGCAACGTGTGGTCGTTCCCGATCGTGCCATCGTTAAGATTCCGGGCACCGGAACCCGCTATGTATATACCTATGCCGATGGTAAAGTGAGCTTTAAAGCTGTGGAACTGGGTCGCCGCATGGATACCGAGTACGAACTGATTAGTGGAGTTGCCAATGGTGAACAGGTGGTTATTTCGGGACAATCGAAGCTTAACGACGGAACAGAAGTGGTAGTGGCCAACTAATCCTACATTGTTACACAAACAGAAATAAACGAATATTATGAGTATATACGAAGGATCGGTGAGGAAACCGGTGATGACCACCCTGGTATTTGTGGCGGTCGTGATTATCGGTTTATTCTCGCTCAATAATGTGCCTATCGACTTGTTGCCCGATATCGAAACCAATACGATAATGGTGTTGACAACCTACGATGGTGCCAGTGCTGCGGATGTGGAAACCAATGTGACCCGGCCGCTTGAGAATTCATTAAATACAGTTGCTAATCTTAAAAAGCTGAGGTCCAGCTCGCGTGAAAACCGTTCGCTGATTACACTCGAGTTCGATTTCGGGGAAGATATTGACGTGCTTACCGACGATGTGCGGCAAAAGCTCGACATGGTGAAGTCGTTTATGCCCGATGGAGCTACCGACCCCATTATCTTTAAGTTCAGCACCGACATGATTCCTGTAATCATGATCTCGGCTACTGCTGAACAAAGCTTGCCGGC
>JAVFAG010000180.1:0-3498 GCA_034002585.1 Paludibacter sp. | reverse complement strand
GATATGAGAGTTATTATCCACGACGATTACGCATTGATTTCAAAATGGACGGCCAATTATATTGCCGAAAAAATCAACACTGCACAGCCTACTGCTGAAAATCCATTTGTTTTGGGACTTCCTACTGGCTCAACACCACTGGGCACTTACCGCGCTCTGATTGAGCTATATCAGGCAGGAAAGGTTTCGTTTAAAAATGTTGTTACCTTCAATATGGACGAATATGTTGGCATTCCACGCGATCATGAGCAAAGTTATTACACTTTTATGTGGACCAATTTCTTCAGTCATATCGATATTTTGCCCGAAAATGCCAATATCCTCAATGGGAATGCTCCTGACCTGGAAGCTGAATGTGTGGCTTACGAAGCTAAAATGAAAGCATACGGTGGCATTGATCTGTTTATGGGAGGTATTGGTGCCGACGGACATATTGCCTTTAACGAGCCGGCATCTTCCTTAACTTCCCGTACCCGTGTAAAATCGTTGACACAAGATACCATTATTGTGAATTCGCGTTTCTTCGATCACGATGTGAAACAGGTTCCAAAAACTGCCTTAACGGTGGGAGTAGGCACTATCATGGACGCAAAGGAAGTGATTATCATTGTAAATGGCCATAACAAAGCCCGTGCTTTACGCCATGGTATAGAAGAAGGGGTGAATCACATGTGGACGATAAGTGCGCTGCAATTGCATCCGAAGTCAATTATTGTATGCGACGAAGCTTCCTGCGATGAGTTGAAACTAAGCACGTACAAGTATTTTAAAGATATCGAACACGACGCTATCGAAAGCGTAAAGCACTGATTATTCGTAACGGATAATTTTTGCCGGAAGTATTTTGGTGATGAGATACGATGGTCCTATCATCATGGCAATGGAAATCAGCAATGTCCCCACATTTAAGATGATGAACAACGGCCAGTGAAAAAGTACAGGAACTGTACTCACATAATACGCTTCGGGATCCAGGGGGATGATACCGGTGAAATATTGGAGGGTGATAATGGCCAATCCTGCAATATTTCCCCACATCATCCCTTTTCCTATTAAAAAAAGCGAATGGTAGAGGAAAATACGGCGTATCGACCAGTTGGTTGCTCCAACGGATTTCAGAATGCCTATCATGGATGTTCGCTCTAAAATGAGTATTAACAGTCCGGAAATCATGTTAAAGCCAGCAACCGCAAGCATCAGCGCTAAAATAACCCATACATTGATATCGAGAAGGTCGAGCCATGCAAATATCTGTGGATTGAGTTCGCGTATCGTACGGGTGTAATACGATTTTCCATCGTCGCTGGTTTTGGTTGCTGTCAGGGAATATACATCGTTACCAATTTGGTCCAACTGTTTAAAATCAGCAATACGGAGCTCGTAGCCACTGACCTGATTTTCCTGCCAGCCGTTTAGTTGCCGGATATGCCGGATGTCGGTGATAATAAACAGCTTATCGTATTCAATAAAGTTGGTCGAATAAATTCCTTTGATGGTAAATTTTCGGGCGCGTATCTGATCCTGAACAAAATAGGTGAAAAAACTATCGCCGGTTTTAAGTTTAAAAAGTCGTGCCAGGTGCTGCGAAATCAACACTTCGTTGAGCAATGAGTCGCCGGGTTCTATAAAATCACCTTCGGTTAAATGATTCGTGAAAAACTCACGGTCAAAATCGGGTCCTATCCCTTTTAATACAATTCCCTGAAACGATTCGTCAGTTTTAATGATTCCGGGTTTAGTGGCAAATCCGGAAAGGTTTTTCACTCCGGGAATGGCTGCCAGACTGTCCTTCAAACTTTCTCGCAGCGTTATTGGCAGCATTTCGTAGGAATTGTTCGTGTCGAAATTGCTGAGTTGGATATGCCCGCCGAAACCAATGGTTTTATTGCGGATTTCCTGCTTAAAGCCCAAAACGATACTCACGGTGAGCAACATCACCGCCAAACCAATAGCAATACCGATGATGGCAATGCGTACTGCCGGCCGCGACACGTTTTTTTTATCGTGTCGAAAATGAATACGCCGGGCAATAAAATACTCTACGTTCATAGGGGGCTTATTTCCGGCTGTCAGCCATTATTTTGATGTACCTGCTTTCTTTCCGGGATAGGCTTCCAGTGCTTTCTGGAGAATTACCATCGCTTTTTTAAGATCTTCCTTATCGAGAACATAAGCGATACGTACTTCATCCCTGCCAATATCGGGAGTGGTATAAAATCCCGATGCGGGTGCCATCATAATGGTTTCGCCATTGTATTCGAAATCGGAGAGAAGCCAGGCACAGAAATGGTCGGAATCGTCGACCGGCAATCGGGCAACGGTATAAAATGCTCCCATGGGAATGGGGGAATAAACTCCCGGAATGCGGTTCAATCCATCGATCAGAAATTTCCTTCGCTCCACGTATTCGTTGTACATCTCGAGCATGTATTCCTGTGGGGTATCAATAGATGCCTCGGCAGCAATTTGTCCCAATAACGGCGGACTCAACCGGGCCTGGCAGAATTTCATTACATTGTTTTTTACCGCCTTATTTTTAGTTACCAATGCGCCCACACGGATACCACATTCGCTGTAGCGCTTTGAAACTGAATCAAACAAGACTACATTTTCTTCAATTCCATCGAGGTGGAAAGCTGAAATATAAGGTGCTCCGGTATAACAAAATTCACGATATACCTCATCGGAAAATAAATACAAGTCGTACTTGCGTACCAAATCACGTATCTGGTTCATTTCCGAACGGGTATACAGGTATCCTGTCGGGTTATTCGGATTGCAAATCAGAATTCCCTTGGTACGCGGTGTGATCAGCTCCTCGAATTTCTGAATCGGTGGCAGGGCAAATCCTTCCTCAATACTCGAAAAAACAGGTTTGATAACGGCGCCTGCAGCAATGGCAAAAGCAGTATAATTGGCATAAGCGGGTTCCGGAACAATGATCTCATCGCCCGGATCAAGACAGCTCATAAAGGCAAAGTTTACAGCCTCCGAACCTCCGGTGGTGACAATTATATCATCCTCGGTAACATCAATATTAAAACGATGGTAGTAACCGGCAAGCTTGGTACGCAGACTCTTAATCCCATCGCTCGGACTGTATTCCAATATCTTACGATCGATATTTCGGATGGCATCGAGCGCCACCTGAGGTGTTTTCAGGTCGGGCTGACCAATATTTAAATGATATACTTTAATGCCGCGTGCTTTGGCTTTGTCGGCCAGCGGAACGAGTTTACGGATGGGAGAGAGGGGCATTGCATCCCCGCGTTGTGAGGTATGAGGCATGTTTTTTTGTTTTGCCTGCAAAATTAGTGATTTTATTTAAAATCCACTATCAATCTGACATTAAATTGCCGCGATGTGAGATAATTCGGAACTGCCAGCTGTTGTCCGTAGATATCAGTGACCCAGTAATAGGAGTTTACGTTTTGAAAATCCATCAGGTTCAGTACTTCCAGATTCAGCCAGATGCTCTCCACGCCTTTCAGCCAGTTC
>JAVFAG010000179.1:1673-3515 GCA_034002585.1 Paludibacter sp. | reverse complement strand
GTTTTAACACCGTTAACGGCTAAGAAACCATCAACAACTGTATATTCATTTTTGATTTTAACACCTGTGTCAACACCGTTTACAACCAAATTACCAGTAGTTGCAGAAACAGAAGCTACGAAAGGAACATTAGCAAAAACAGTAGAAGTACCGTCAGTGTAAGTTACTTTTACGTTTGTTCCATCCAGAGCAACGTCTTTAACTGTTTTACCCGGATCAACTGGGATAGCAACAGTAGTTTTCTGACCGTTGATAGCCAGGAAACCATCTACTACTGTTAAACCACTCTTCATCCACGCGGTTAAATCAGCAACTACAGCAGTCCCCGATTTCAACACACCGTTTTCGAATGTCAGCGGTGGAATAACTACTGAACCTTTGTTGGCTCCGTTAACGATTAAATTGTTACCTTCGAGTTTGATGTCGTAAGTAACGTAATTTTTCGCATCATAAATGATAGCAGTACCTACAGATGGAGTGATAGTAAGTTTACCATCGGTACCCATCGTAATTGATTTGATATAGGTCATCCCGCTTACAGATGTCTGAAGCCCTGCAACTGATGTCTTCAGAGTAGCAACATCGGTAACAACAGCATCAATCTGTCCTTTGAGATCCGCAATCTCATCGTCATAAGAATTACAACCTGTAAATAATACAAGCGTAGCTAACATCGCCAGAGAAAATGCCCTGGTTTTGTTTTTCAACTTAAATTGAACTTTTTTCATACTTTTTTTTAAATAATTAAATTTGTTTTTATTAGTTATCTTTATTGTAAAAACTTTAGTTACAAAAACGCGACTCCAACACACCCACCGGTTGCATCGGAATCATTTTTTCCGGATTAGCTTCTTCTCATTGTTTAATTAAATTTTAATTATTTACCTTTAAAATTCACCAGATAATCGGAACTCATTCTACCGGGTTTTAACTCTTTAAACTGTGTATACACCCCGTAAACATATCGCAAATATCAGAATAATATTAGAATTATTAAAACACTTTATGCATAAAATTTAAACAGCCCGACAGATTTTTAGATAAACTGTTTTTTTTATGTGATAAAGTGAAAAGATTAATAAATAAAAAAGCATCTTAAATATTCAATTCGAACTGTTGACGTATGTTTTTGAGGAATAATCTCGAAACATAACAGTCAATTTTCTCGAACGGACTTGCCAGCAGACACTTTCTGGTCTTCAACTCTATCGTCATCAGATAGTCGACATTCAGTATGACCGTCTGACTAATCTGCACGTAAAGCGGATTGTTCAGACTGGTGAGAATGTCTTTCGCTGTGATGTTTTGTTTCAACCGTATCAGCTCACCGGTATTTAACATGACTGTCCATATTAACTTCGAATCGGCCGTTGTCGATACGTAATGAATAAGAACTATATCGCTTTTGTTTACAAACCGAAGGCCTATAACCGTTTGAAGCGCTATTTTATCATTGATACTGGTTTCTGCCATTTTCCGTCCCCTAAAGTTTCATCTCACAACCTCTTGCAGATCCACATAAAACTTCGTACTAAAGCCCTCCGGCAGGCTCTCTTCATCTGTTTTACTACTCTGAAACAGTTTATTGCTGTTAGTTGTTCAATACTATTTTACAATTGCCGCATTTTTTCTTTAATCTGTTTGTTTTTAGACGGCAATTTCCCCCAGCATTACCCTCAGGTAAGTGTGGGAGTGGTAGAGAAGTTGTCCCACCAGGATTCGAACCTAGACTGACTGAACCAAAATCAGGAGTGCTACCATTACACCATGGGACAAACAAGTGCTTTTGTTAAAAAGCGGGGGCAAAGATAAAACTATTTTTCGATACTCACAATAAAAAAC
>JAVFAG010000179.1:0-1573 GCA_034002585.1 Paludibacter sp. | reverse complement strand
TATTTCTCAGCATCGGCATCGCTTACATTGAGCCAAAACTGAAAGAATTTGTAAGGTGATGTGTACCTTCTATCCAGCCACACATTGCCGCTTTCGGTCTTGCCAAACTTACCGCCATCGGCTTTGGTAATCAGCGGACATACCAGTGCGAAGGCATCGCCATCGGTCTTGCGACGGATAAGCTCGGTTCCCGTGGTGATATTTCCCCACTGATCCGATCCTCCCATCTGGAGTTTGCAGTTTTTATGCTGATTGAGCCACAGAAAATCGTAGCCCTGCAACAACTGGTACGAAAATTCGGTAAACGACATTCCCACACTCGACTCCGAACTAAGGCGCTTTTTCACCGAATCCTTGGCCATCATGTAATTTACGGTGATGTGCTTGCCAATGTCGCGGATAAAATCGAGAAAGGTGTAGTCCTTCATCCAGTCGTAATTGTTTACCAGCTCGGCGGCATTGGGCGCATCGCTTTCAAAATCGAGGAATTTCGAGAGCTGCTTTTTGATGCTTTCCTGATTGTGGCGCAGGGCTGCTTCATCGAGCAGGTTGCGCTCGGCCGATTTTCCGGATGGATCGCCTATCATTCCGGTAGCACCGCCCACCAGCGCAATGGGTTTGTGGCCGGCACGCTGAAAATGGCGCAGCATCATCACGCTCACGAGGTGACCAATGTGCAGCGAATCGGCTGTCGGGTCGATACCCACATAAGCCGTAGTCATTTCCTTAGCCAGTTGTTCGTCGGTACCCGGCATCATGGTGTGAATCATGCCACGCCAGGTAAGTTCTTCTATAAAATTCATGTTGATATAATTTTTTGCGGGTGCAAAGATACATTTTTTTGGTCTATTTCAGAACGACTGCATATCCACCAGCCGGCGGTAATAGCCGTTCAGTGCAAGCAGTTCCTCGTGTTTGCCGCGCTCCACGATACGTCCTTCGTGCATAACACATATCTCATCTGCCTTTTTGATGGTCGAAAGGCGGTGTGCCACCACCAGCGTCGTGCGGTTCTGCATCAGGTGATCGAGCGCTTCCTGCACCATCTTTTCCGATTCGGTATCGAGGGCCGATGTAGCTTCATCGAGAATGAGCACCGGTGGATTTTTCAGGATGGCCCTGGCAATACTTATCCGCTGCCGCTGTCCGCCCGAAAGCTTGCTACCCCGGTCGCCAATGGTCGTTTGATAGCCATTTTCGGTTGCCATAATAAAATCATGCGCATTGGCAATTTTCGCAGCTTCCATCACCTGCTCTTGCGTGGCATTCTCCACCCCAAAAGCAATATTGTTGAAGAAAGTATCGTTGAACAGGATGGCTTCCTGGTTTACATTACCAATAAGTTTGCGAAGGTCATGTGCGTTTATATCCTTAATATTGATCCCATCAATCAGGATTTCGCCCTTCTCTACCTTATAGAATTTGGGAAACAAATCGATGAGCGTGGTTTTACCCGAGCCCGACTGACCTACCAGTGCCACAGTTTTACCTTTCGGAATCACCAGATTGATATCCTTCAGCACCCAATCGGCCCCGTAGCTGAAACTCAGGTTTCGGTATTCAATCTGATGTT
>JAVFAG010000178.1:0-3559 GCA_034002585.1 Paludibacter sp. | reverse complement strand
AGTCCTGCGCCAGTGTGATAATTTCGCCTGAACTTTCCCCGGGTATGCGAAATTGGGAATTTTGATAGCCCGGTGTACCAAAATTCACCGATGATGCTGCCGAATGCCATACACTCCAGTCGTTGGAAGGCAAATCCGGATGCATCTTTTCAAGCGCAACACCTTTGGGATCGTGAATGAGTACGTGGTGCCAGGTGGAAGAATACTGAACCGAGTCGAGAACAGTGGTTCGATCTGCATCTGTAAGCACAAGTCGGGCTTCCTCATTATTGAGATTGCTCCATTTCACCTGCATCAATTTTGCGTTTTCAGGAAGTTGAAAGTAGTTCCGCAGAAGGGATGTGTCGGGTGTAAAAGCAATGTACTGCTTTTCGGGAAGCGAGGTGCCGGCAGGAAAAACACCCACCGTGGATAAGCTGCCGTCGGTGCGCCGCACGGCAATGGATCGGTTCGACAGATCGAGTCGCTTTTCCGAACGATTGTACAATTCGATGTATTCTGCGGCACTATCGGGAGCATCAACCATCAATTCATTAAAACAAAGCTCGCCCGGCAGCAGCGGCTGTGCAGGGTTCGAAACCGGCCGGCCTGTTACTTCAACTTCATCGAAACAATATAACAAACCCGTAGAAGCAGTATTGGTATAGGAAAGTCCGAACCAGGCCGATGATTGCAGGTTCAGGTCAAGTGCTTCTCCCTCCTTATAATATTCCTGTTCGGAATCGGTTTTCGAATACAGCTGAAAGAGTCCGAGACTATCGCGGGTAACACGAACCCTTATATTCACTTTTTTCCCATCGGTGCGCTTGTCGGTGCCATCAATCAACTTTGTTTTGGTAGTTCCCTGCTGCAGGTAAAGTGAAACCTCATCGGCCGTGCCTCCTACCATCACATAATAACCGTTCAGGGTGGTGGCATCCGGCTGGTCGACAACCAGGTACATACAGGCAAAATTCGACGAGGAAGTGGAGTAATCAATCAGGAACGAACATTCCCAAACCGCATGTTCGATGGCCTCAGAGCTTGTAAACAACCAGGAAGTGGATGCAGCGGTAGCCGCTGACTGAAGTTGAAAAGCAGTATTGACTTTAAATTGTGTTTGCATTCCCACCCAGGCAGGATTTTCGGTAAAATTTCCATCCGAAAAAGAATCAATGACTTGTGAAGAGCAAAAAAAAGGCACAAAAAGACAGAAAATGAGCAATGAATTTTTCATAAGGTTGTAGGTTTTAATTAAATAATGTACTTTTGCAACCGGTTAATCCGGTTGATCCGTTAAGGGTTTTACAGGCCCAAAGGTAGAAAAAAGAAATCAGTAAACAATAAAATATTACCGTATGAAAGTTGCAATTGTAGGCGCCAGCGGTGCCGTTGGACAAGAATTTTTGCGCGTATTGGACGAGCGTAATTTTCCGATGTCGGAATTAGTATTATTTGGATCTGCCCGCAGTGCAGGCAAGGTCTATCCCTATAAAGGTCAGTCGCTGACCGTAAACGAGCTAAAACACGGTGATGATTTCAAGGGATTTGATATTGTATTTACCTCGGCAGGGGCAAGCATTTCGAAAGAATATGCCGAAGATATCACTAAGTTTGGAGCTATCATGATCGACAACTCCAGTGCTTTCCGCATGGACAATGATATTCCACTGGTAGTACCCGAAGTGAACGCAGCCGACGCGCTGAACCGTCCCCGCGGTATCATTGCCAACCCCAACTGTACCACCATTCAGATGGTTGTGGCGTTGAAAGCGCTTGAAGACCTGTCGCACATCAAACGCGTGCATGTTTCGACCTATCAGGCAGCCTCGGGAGCCGGAGCCGCTGCCATGGACGAACTCGAGCTTCAGTACCGTCAGGTGTTGGCAGGCGAAGAGGTAACTGTGAGCAAATTTGCGTATCAGCTGGCCTACAACCTCATCCCGCAAATTGATGTATTTACCGACAACGGCTACACCAAGGAAGAGATGAAGATGTACCACGAAACCCGTAAGATTATGCATTCGGATGTGGAGGTAAGCGCTACCTGTGTGCGTGTACCTGCTTTGCGTGCCCACTCCGAAAGCGTTTGGGTTGAAACCGAACGTCCGATTTCGGTAGAAGAAGCCCGCGCCGCCTTCGAAAAAGCTGAAGGTGTGGAAGTAATCGACAATCCTGCCGAAAAGAAATATCCGATGCCGTTGTTCTTATCCGGCAAGGACCCCGTACACGTGGGCCGTATCCGCAAGGATTTAGCAAATCCAAACGGTATAACTTTCTGGTGTGTAAGCGATCAGATTAAGAAAGGCGCAGCACTGAATGCAGTGCAGATTGCGGAATACCTGCTGAAAAACGCTAAGTAATACAGCAAATTAATTTTGAAAATGCTGCTTCTTTTTAAGGGGCAGCATTTTTTTGTTTATTTATACAAAACAACCTGAATTTTTTGCTAACTTTGCACTTCTTTTTCAAATCCAACTGTTAAAACACACAATTATGAGAAGAATTTATCTGGCAACCGTACTACTATTAGTACTTTTTGTGACATCATCCTGTAAGTATCATTTAGGTCTCACGCACAACGAAAACCACCATCAGACACAGGTGGTACTGGAAGAGAAAAACTACACCATTGTTAAATACGTGGAAGGTGATGCCACAGCGCGTTATCTTTTCGGGATAGGTGGCGGTGCCAGTAAACGCGGTATTATAGCCCGGGCGCGTGAGAATATGCTACGCAATGCAGGACTCCTGGGTAAGTCGCGTGCTGTGATCAACGAAACGGTGGAACTGCGCACCAAACAATTCCTGGTGTTCACCGAAGTACGCTACATTGTTTCCGGTTACATTGTAGAGTTTTACAATCCCGAAAAAGAAACAGCACCACAAGCGGAGGAGAACGTATATGCCGAACCCGAAAAGCCCCGTTCGCCAAATGTTCACAGCAATTGGGTAAGTGCAGGGTATGCGCAGACGGAGGGCAACTATTTTTACGGAGAGAATTACACAACCAATCATGGACCGGGAGCGATAGCCGGACTTCGTACTGAATACAGCAATCCCGACATCCGGTACTTATTTTGGGAGACTCAGCTCAATCTGGTGTATCTCAACTGGAAGACCTTCTATACCAATCTCCCCTACGATTCGGAACGCAGTTATGGCATAGAGATTCCCCTGATGGCCGGAATTAAACTTCCCCTGCCCATCGCTCCCACAGCCCACTGGTTTATCAAGGGTGGACCTTTTATCAACGCATCCTTACTCGACCGCAAGGTGTATGTTAATGAACACTGGAGCACCCCTACTCCCATCGATGGTTTTATCCGACAAACAAACTCACTGTTTATTCCCGGAGCCAAGATCGGAACTGGTCTTCAAATCGGCCAGCGCTGGCAGGTTGAAATCTCTCACCGGTTTAATATAGGTTGGAGCGAATACGATTACACGCACTTCGGGGTGAGTTACCGGTTGTAAAAATCAATTTGTAAATTTTCATGAAGGATGTGTATTTAATTCAAAAAATTGAAAAATTGCGCACAAAATACTATATTTGCGCAGCATTCAATCCATTTGGCTT
>JAVFAG010000177.1:1744-3586 GCA_034002585.1 Paludibacter sp. | reverse complement strand
AGACTTTGTTGCAGCGTGTAACCGGCTTGTAACTGAAGGCTGGCAGAAGGAATAATTCTTCCTTCCAGGTTGATGCCACTTACCTGCGCACCCGATCCGTTTACCCGGTTCATGATGATATTTCCATCGGCATTCATTCCCTGTTCTACCAAGATAAAAATGTCGTTGATGCGGGTGTTAAATCCTTCAATAAGAATATTCCCTTGTGCATTGCCAGGTTTGAAATAATAATCGAGCGATGTGCTAAAGGTATGCGAATACTCCGGACGGAGTCCATCCGGAATTTCTATCAGGCGCATGGTTCCACCCACTGCTTCCATGTGTAAATCCTCGTCGAATGCCTGAGGTGCCCTGAAACCAGCTGCGTACGAGCCTCTCCAGTTGAGTTCGGGAGTAAAGTTATATTTGAGATTCATGCGCGGACTGGCAACCACATGATCGAGCAGGTTATGCTTGTCGAATCGGCCCCCAATCAATACATTCATCTTATCGTTTTTCCATTCGTTTTGTACAAACAGTCCGGCCGTACGGGTGGTTTGCAACAGCGTTCGGTTGTAGCCCGGCATCTGGTCGTTAATATTATCGTACTGATATTCGAAACCGGTGGTAAACTCGGAAGGCATAAACCATAGTCGTTCGAATTGGCGAACGTATTGAGCACCGCCCACTGCAGTGGTGTTGGAAGTGTTTCCATAAGCATCCAAATCGAACTGGACGCCATAGTAGCTGTTTCTCAGTATGTTCTGAAGAGATACATAGGCATTGATCTTGTGTTTCGTATCGTGACTATACCAGTTATACGCCAATCCGCCTCCGTTAATTTCGTGTTCGAGCTGTTCGGTAATTTCAGTTTGGTGGGGTTGCAGCTCAAATTTAGTACCGCCCCGCCGGAATTCGTGAATATTGTGGTATTCGAGGGTAAGCTTACTTTGCGAACTCAAACGGTAATACGAACGCATACCGATGGTGTGGTTTTTCAACATAGTTAACTCCGAATAGCCATCGCCGTTGTGGTCGTAAGGAAGTCGGTTGCGATAGGTGCCGTAGAGGTACATGCCCGCCTTGTTGTCGTCGGAAACCATCGAGGTATTCAGATTAACCGAATGATCGGGGGAGTTGCCGGTCATCTGCAGGTTGTAAGCAGCATTCATTGTGTTGTTGAGCGCTTCTTTCGTGATGATGTTAATAGTGCCGGCAATTGCACTCGACCCGTAGAGGGCTGAGCCGCCACCGCGAACTACTTCCACCCGTTCGATCATATTAACCGGGATTTGCTCCAAACCGTATACTCCGGCCAACGCGCTGAAAATCGGACGGCTATCGACTAATACCTGTGTGTACTGTCCCTCCAGACCATTAATCCGCACCTGCGTTACGCCGCAATTGTTGCAATCGGTTTCCACCCGTACTCCCGGCTGAAAACTCAATCCATCGGCCATGCATACCGCGTTGGTCGATTGAAACAACTTCGGACTGAGAACGCCCACCACTACCGAAGCCTGCCGGCGGTTGGTTTCGTTGCGGTTGGCGCTCACAACTACTTCGTCGAGCGAAAGTGCACTTTCTTCAGTTACAAAATTGAGTTCTGTGGTTTGATTGGCTTTTAGTTCAACTTCCTGTTCCACAGTCCGGTAGC
Organism: Paludibacter sp.; assembly: GCA_034002585.1. Lineage (GTDB taxonomy): Bacteria > Bacteroidota > Bacteroidia > Bacteroidales > Paludibacteraceae > Paludibacter. The sequence goes on along the minus strand of JAVFAG010000177.1, from coordinate 1,950 downwards.
CTACTCCACTTACGCGTATGGTAAACTTTCCTTCCGGTAGGTTTTTGAGAAAGTAATGGCCGGTGTGATCGGTGGTGGTGCCAATCACTGTATTTACTACTGAGATAGTAATAAAAGGAATATGATTTCCTGTTTTTTTATCTTTTACATCGCCGAACAGGTTGGCATCGGTTTTCTGTTGGCTGAATAAAGACGTACTCAAAAGT
>JAVFAG010000177.1:0-1644 GCA_034002585.1 Paludibacter sp. | reverse complement strand
GCACGCAGGTCGGCATAAACCGGTGCAAACAGTGAATTCTGCTGCAATTCAGGACAACTGAATTCGCTGATGATATGAAAAACAGGAGTGGCAAGGGCAGCAAAATTAATTTCCGAACTCCAGGTTATTTGATTCAGTTCATGAATAAGTTGTAGTTCGTTGCTGGAATGCGTTTGCTGATTGTCGTTCTCAGAAGAATCAAATCCCTTAAAGTGAGAGTGACTATAGGTGATACCACCAATGGTGTGAGTGTGATAAAAAAGGGTGATGTTACTGTAATGCCCGATAAACAGGAACAGCACCATCATCCTTAAAAACGTATATGTCTTGTTGGTGTCGATAATCGTTTTTTATTGTATCAACACAGAATAGGGTGTTTTGTTCAGTTGAAATATATAAATGCCAGACTGAACAGGCCGATGAACAACCAGAGTAGTACACCTAAAACCAACGGTCGTAGTCCGGTTGAGCGAAGTGTGGCTCTGGATAATCCCGCCCCGATAAAAAACAAGGTTAGGGTAAGTAGCTTTTTGGAAATCAATACAATGCCTGTGCCTGCAATTTCCGGTAAAGGAAAATAGGTGTTAATTACCATCGCCAATATAAACAGGAAAATAAACCAGGGAACACTGATTTTTTTATCTTCTGACCTGAAATAAAGAATGGAAAAAAGCGAAAGCGGAATAATCCACAGGGCCCTGGTGAGTTTGACAGTTGTAGCAATTTTAAGCGCTTCTTCCCCATAGGTAGCTCCTGCACCTACCACCGAACTGGTATCGTGAATGGCAATAGCTGCCCACAGTCCGAACTGCTCCTGCGACAAGTCGAGCCAGTGTCCCAGAACCGGAAAAATAAACAAGGCGATGGCGTTAAGAATGAATATAGTTGCCAGCGAAACCGACATCTCACTATCGGATGCTTTTGCAACCGGGCCTACAGCTGCAATGGCGCTTCCTCCGCAAATGGCTGTTCCCGAAGCAATCAGGTAGGATGGCACTTTTCCAACCTTCAGCCATTTTCCAGCTAAAATACCCATCGCTAAAACACTGATTACAGTAACCAGCGTGAACAGCATCCCTTCGGAGCCGGCACGCAGCGAATCGATCAGGTTCATGCCGAAACCCAGGCCAACTACAGCTATCTGCAGCAGGTATTTCGACGCTTTTTTGTTGAAAGCAGAATGAGGAATGCCGATGGTTAATGCGACAACCAGGCCCATGAATAAGGCCAAAGGTGCTGTGATGAAAGGAAAAAAGCAAAGTAAACCAGCTACACAGTAGATGACCCACCTTACGATTTTACCCGTTTCAGGATGATTATTGATTTCTGCGACCATGAAGTTTTTTTTTGAAGGTGCAAAGGTACAAAGTAAACAGATAACAAACCAGTTTTTTTAGTTTTAAGATTCAATTTGACTTCTTGATTAATTTCGAAGTTGTATATTTGCACTGATTACTTCCTGATTGAAGATGGTGTACTACTTTGGAGGCAGGATTTAATCATACATGTAGTTTGTATTCAATTTCAATCTATAAAACGATTCACATCCCGTGTTATGATACTATTGGCGTGTGAGTTAAAAACGACCATAAAAAACAAGTATTACCGTATGAAAGTTTCCATCGTCAACACTCTGAAGCTGCC
>JAVFAG010000176.1:0-3589 GCA_034002585.1 Paludibacter sp. | reverse complement strand
TGTTGTTTTTGAAGCCTTTGGTCCGGAGCGGATTATGATTGGTTCCGATTGGCCGGTTTGTTTGCTGGCCGGAAGCTACAGCCGGGTGATGGATGTAGTACTCGATTATATTTCAGGTTTACAGGCACATGAACAATTGATGATTGTGGGCGGGACTGCTCAGAAAGTTTATTTACAAAGTCAACATTCATAATCTATAGTTTTATAACGCTTACATATTCCAGATGATTAGAATCGTACAATTTTAACTTCCATTTGCACGATATTTACACATTGTCAAATGCTGTCATTCTACTTTTGTGTGAGAAAATCACACTAAAGAGTAGATCATGAAAAACAACTTAACATTGCTAGTGTTGGCGATTATATTTTCAAGTCTGATACCTGTATTTGCGTTTACATTTCCGGCCAAGGTGACAAGTATAATTTCCAACAAAGAGTTTAAATTATATCCCACCGATGATACCTATACCTACTATGATAATACCATCCGTGGAATGGAGCCTTTGTTGAAGACTTATCATTCAACTGCAGGTGCCCAGTTCAGACATATCACATTTTTGAAATTCAATACTGCATCGTTGTCGACATTTGTAGAATCAGCAAAACTTCGGCTTTATACGAACGGTTTCATTTCCGGAGGAGACAATGCCCATATTTTCGATTTATACCCTGTAAGGAAAAGCAGTTGGTCAGAAGATGATTTAACGTACACGAACTCATCGGAAAAAGCAGGGGCGGATATCACATCGCCTTTACTTGCTTCATTTACAGTGCAGGCCGGACAAGCTTTTCCACCTCAATATATTGAGTTTACGGGTGCAGAATTAACAAAATACCTGTCTGATTCGTTGGCAGCCGGAAAAGAAAGTATATCGTTTCGATTGCGAGAAAGAAATGTGGTAAAAAACGGTGGTAATGCCGTAATTGTTCAGTTTCATTCACGTGAAAATACCAGCGGACTATTTCCCGAGTTGGTTGTGGTTGAGAAGAACGTAGACGCCCTCAGGGCAGCCGATATTAAAGTGGATGGAGTTACTCTGGAGGGATTTTCTGCATCTGTGTATCGTTATTTGATTATGCTTCCATGGAGTGCATCTGTAGTTCCCGTGGTAACGGCTACAGCACTCTTGCCGGATGCCACCGTTACTATTACACAGGCTAAAACACTTTCCGGAACTGAAAACGAACGAACTGCAAAAGTCACTATTAAAGTAGGTAGCGATGTTTTAAATTATTCGGTAATTTTCGAAAAATCACCTCCACCAAACGATGCTCGTTTATCTAATATTTTACTTGAAGGCCAATCGTTGGAGTTTTTTAACACTGGGACCAACGACTACACTGTTTTTTTACCCTTTACAGCCACTACAGTGCCGGAGGTTACCGTTCAACCCTACGAGCCCTCTGCTGTTACTGAAATTGAAAATGCCCGGTCGATCGATCCGGACGATGATGAAAGCACGAGGACTACCGTGCTGAATGTAACCTCAGGGGATGGCTCAGCATTCAAAACTTATCGTATCGTATTTCAAAGGCTACCGGAGTTGGATATTGTCCTGGCTCTGGGGCAGTCAAACATGGCTGGAAGAGCCGATTATTCGTCCTACACAGGACCAATGAAAGAGGTGTATCTCTTAACGCCCCGAGGTGGGATGGAGGTTTCGTCCAATCCGATGAATAAATATTCCAATATTCGAAAAGACATCGGATTGCAAAAATTGGGTCCTTCGTATACCTGTGCTCTGAAGCTGACTGAAAGTCTCGAAAGACCTGTTGCCTTTGTTGTCAATGCTCAGGGTGGTTCGGCCCTTAGTAGTTGGTATCAACCCGGAACTTCTAATTACGATTCCTCTCTTGTCCGGGCAAAAGCGGCACAGAAATATGGAAAAATCCGGGCTGTCATTTGGCATCAGGGTGAGAGTGACAGTGGTAACCCGGGAAATTACATGAGTAGGTTAAAAACAATGGTAACTAACCTTCGGACAGATTTAAAAGAGCCTTACCTTTATTTTGTTGCCGGTGAGCTTGCCTATTGGCTTGGAAATGCAACTGCTTTTAATACCATGTTGCGCACCATTACCACAGCCATTCCTAATAGTGACTGGATTTCAGCTGAAGGATGTACACCCCTTATTAATGTTTCGGATCCACATTTCGATTCTCACAGTGCAGTGTTATTGGGTGAAAGATATGCTGCAAAACTACTTGATGCTGTTTTTGTTACATCAATCGCTCAACCTGAAGATAAGAAAATTGAAATGCGTATTGACGTGAATTCTGAAGGTGTGCGGATTCATGCGCAGGATGCTTCTCTCTGCTTTCAAATATTCGATTTACCCGGCAGGACTCATTACAGCGGAAATATTAACAACACAAACACGGACATCCTTCCTCTTAATCGCGGTGTATATTTGATTTCGTTTAGTAGTGCCAATCAGCATTTACTTACTCAAAAGGTGATGATTCCTTAACTCTGTCTGCGATATTCACTTGATTTGTTTGAAACACTAAGTACGATGGAAAAAATCACCTACAATTTCAACTACCTCATTGCCGTAGCCTTGACCACAGCCATGGGTGGTCTGCTTTTTGGCTACGATATTTCAGTTATTTCAGGTACCATTCCCTTTATCACCGATTATTATTCCTTAAACGAATATACGAAAGGGTTTGTAGTCAGCAGTTTGTATATTGGTTGTATGATAGGCGTGCTGGGTGCAGGTCGGTTGAGCGACAAGTTCGGTCGGCGAAGGATTTTGCTGTATGCCGCTCTGCTTTTTGCAATCTCATCGATAGGTGCTGCCCTGGCTGTCGACCTGACCATCTTTGTAATTTTCAGAATTATCGGAGGTTTGGGTGTGGGTATTGCTTCCATTTTATCTCCCTTGTACATTGCCGAAATTGCTCCTGAGAAACACCGGGGAGCCTTTGTCACCATGAACCAGTTAACCATTGTGGTGGGGATGTTGCTGGCTTATTACATCAATTACCTGTTGCTCGAAATTGGCGATACGAGTTGGCGGTACATGCTGGCGGTGATGGCTATTCCTTCGTTGTTGTTTTTTATAGGACTACTCTTTGTTCCTGAAAGCCCACGCTGGCTCATCCAACACCACCAAAGCGTTAAAGCCCGGAAGATTCTTCGGCGGATGGGAGGCGATTACTACGCCAGCCTTACCATCGATACCTTAAGTATTGAACAAAATCCGCAAAAGCCTGCGAAAACATCGTTTGCTGCCCTGAAAAAAGTGAAACGCATTGTTATTATTGGTTCCATCCTTTGTTTTTTACAACAATGGAGTGGTATCAACACCATCTTTTTTTATGCTCCGGATATTTTTGCCCGTACGGGTGTCGATATTGATTCTCAACTGGGACAAAGCGTTTTTCTGGGCGTGATTAATGTCTTGTTTACCATAGTAGCGATGGTACTGACCGACAAGCTGGGAAGGGTGAAGTTGCTCACCATCAGCACCACAGGAATGGGGCTGGCGTATGTGTTGCTGGGATTATTCTTTTATCTGGATAAACTGGAAGGATACGGGGTTTTGATTATCTGTATGAGCACCGTAGCCTTGTATGCCAT
>JAVFAG010000175.1:0-3592 GCA_034002585.1 Paludibacter sp. | reverse complement strand
AACATTTCGTCGTTTGCTTTCCCCCAGAAAGGGCGCATGATTGTTAAAAACCAGTCGGAAACAAACCATTTCATCCCGCTGAGGTAGGTGCAAAAATCGTTGGCAAAATCCCGGTTCTTGTCTTTTCCGCGAAGCACCAACACATTCACATCCGATGGTGGCAAGCCCATTGGAGCAGTTCGGGCGGCTGAAAGTATCTTCTCCACCAGTTCTTCTTCCACTTCCTTGTCTTTAAACTCCCGGATGCTCCTTCTTCGTTCCAGAAGGGCCGTCAATTGCTCATAAGTCGCCGCCTTTTCCTTTTCAGGAAGATCGAAAAGCTGGTCGGGCGATAAGGTTCTACCCTGAATTTCGATGGCCCCGGTTGGACAAATCGCCATGCAATGTCCACATCCGACACATCCGAACAGAGGATTATCACTTACTATAACACTGTTTTCGGCCATAACGATACTAAAATCCTTACATACGGATACACACAAGCCGCAAGCATTGCATTTTTCAAAGTCGATGCTGATTTTACCCGTCTCATTTGTTCTTGAAGTTGGAATTGCCATAGGATTTTCTGGTTAATACGATTTTTGAAACAAAATTACAACGTTGTATTCATTTTTACAGCATAAACACCTCCATCTGTGGCTCCAAAATAGATTATTCCGTGTTTTTGAACAGCATTACCATAAACACGCATGGGTAAAGCAATTTTCCAATTTACTACCCCTGTATTTTTATTAATGGAGTAGAAGGAGTGTGAATCGGAAGTTCCTACATAAATATTGTCCTTGTAAACAAGCGGGGTAGCAATTACCCAACTACCCTTTTCCTTCAGTCTCCATTTTTCACTGCCTGTGTTGGCATCCAATGAGTAAATAAAATAATCACGGCTGCCAAAGATTATTGTAGTATCGAAAAGGGCCGCTTCTTTTTGAATTTCACCTTTTGGGAAGTACACTTCTCCTTCTGTTTTGAATTTCCAAATCAAATTTCCGGTTTTTGCTTGTAATGCATAAAAAGTACCATCATAACTACCAATGCAAACCAGGCCGTTTTTTACTAATGGCGTAGCATGAATGATACCATTTGTTTTAAACGACCATAGTTTTCTTCCATCAATTATCGAAATAGCATGTATAGCGCTATCTCCACTTCCAAAATAAACAATACCATTTTCTACAACCGGCGATGATAAGTAATAATCCCAAAGGTCGTACCTTTGTTCGCCTCCGGTATTGTACTTCCAGAATAACTTTCCTGTTTTCTTATCCACAGAATAAACATATCCATCGGAACCCGAAAACAAAACACTATTTTTGCTAACAACCGGATTAGAATGAATTTTTCCATTCGTTTCATATTTCCAATTAGGTTCGCCGGTTTTCCTGTTGAGTGCATAAAGGTATTTATCTCCACTTCCGCAATATAAGCTGTTTCCCTGAACTAGAGGAGATGAATGTACTGCCGACCCGGTCTGGAATTTCCAAAGCAATGCATCCTGAGCATTCATCAAGGGGAAAAACAAGGTTGAGATTATTGCAAACAATTTAATTCTCATGAGATTATATTTTTAAATTTTTCTTTTGAAACTAACACATTAACAATTCAATCCTTGCATATGCATCCGGTGAATAGTCTTTGTCGCCTTTGATACCTACGACATTATTAAAGCCGGCTTGTGTCCAGAAACGATATGACAAGCTTTTCTGTTTCAAAATATAGTTGCTGCATCATTAATAGTCAACTTCAATCCCCAGTCCTGTTAATTGTTTTATCTGTTCTTCATCCACCTTATTCCCTCTTAAATCAATGTACATAAGCATTTCAAGTTCAAAAAGCGGCGAGATATCTTCAATCTGATTATTAGCTAAATTTGCCGTTTTCAATTTCACCAAATTGCTCATCGCATCAATATTTAGTATCTCATTATCGGAGATATTGAGCTCTTCCAACTGTGTTAATCCAAACAAAGGCGAGATATCAGTAATTCGATTATCAGAAATATCCATTGTTTTTGCATGGATACAAAACTCTATTCCATCGAGGTTGGTGATATCGGAGGATGCTAATTCAAATTCATCGATATCTTCAAGGTACCAACTGGGAAATTCGATGTCGGTACAACCGTATTGTCGCATTTTAATGGCATCATAAAAATCGTAATCAGCGCGTTGGGTTGTATGCTTTTTAACTTTCCCACTATCGTTGATGATCGTAAATCCTTCTGTTTCCATGTCCCAATCATACAAAGGCGAGTAATCGATATCTTCAAAACTGTTCAACGCAGTTGTAATCTCCTCAACATGAATCAGTTTAATGATATGTGAAAGTTCGAGTAACCCGTCAAAATTGCTGTTCTCTAAACATCGTTTTATTTCATTCTGATAGTAGGCTAATTTATCGGGATGATAGAGCATAATCAGTTTAGAGAAACCTTTACCTTCCGGCGAAATATCAATTGCTGTGAAATCATTGATAAGCTCACCAATTTTTTGCAATAATGAATAATGATGGTTTTTATACAGATTTATCAGTGTAACAGATATTTTATTCAGATTTTCCAAACTGTAGGCATCTGAAAGCTGTGTTGATAATTCGTCGATAGTCATAAGTTGTTAAAGTTTTTTATCGGTTTGCAAGTTAGTTCTTTTCAGCACATTTTCCTGCAAGATCCACAGCATTTTCGCCGGCTCTTCAAACATTGGGCTGTGTGCCGATTCGTTGAAGGTGTAAAATCCTTTTACAGGGGCTTTTAATTTTTCAAAATATTCTTTTGCCAATGGATACGATACGGTATAATCGTAGATGCCATGAAAAAAATAGACGGGAATTTTTAGTTCTGGCACCTGCGTTGCTAAATCAGTAGCCAGAATCGTTTTCCACAGTGGGTGAACACCCGCCCGGGCTTTGGCCCTCCACAGATTTACTTTCTCAGCCACTGTGTAATCGCGGCAGGTAAGCGATGGCAGAAATATACCGGTTATAATGGAACGCATGCTTCGTGTGGTGCCTATACCGATGCGGTGCATGGCTTCATCCCGCACCGAAAGGTATCCATCCGGGACACTATCTGGAAAAACGAAAGGTGACGACATTAACCTACGAAGCATCTTTTTATCATCCAGCTCTTTATATTGCTCAACCATAAAGCGGTAGGCCGATCTTTCAGATTTAAGCTGGTTCGACATCTGCCCTACCCCAATGTACGCATGGTACAATTCGGGGGCCTGTGCAGCTACATGCATTCCGATGAATGATCCGCCCGAACGTCCCATCAGGTAAATTTTTTCTTGTCCGAAGCGCTTACGCAGGTAATTTGTTACTTCCTTTGTATCGGAAATCAGTTGCTGCAAGCTAATCGATTCGTTGGGCGTAGTGGCATCGAAAGAAATGCCGGCACCCCGTTGATCCCACCAAACTACCGTAAAAATTGTTTCCAGCCCGGTCGGGTATTTCTTTGTAAGAAAATAATCCGGAATTCCGCCATGCAGATAGAGCAATACAGGCTTTGTTGAATCAATACTCTGAATAAACATCCCTTGTTTGGCTCCATTGATAGTTACAAATATTTTTTCGGAGATGCTTCCTGCCAAAACAC
>JAVFAG010000174.1:0-3604 GCA_034002585.1 Paludibacter sp. | reverse complement strand
ATAATTATGTGATGGAGGTGAATACCCGTTACAACCTGCAACTTCCGGTACTTAAGATTTCTCAGTATCCCCTTCCGGAGAAAACGATTCGCCACTTTACGCAGCGCTTTCAACGGGTACTTATTGTTGAAGAAGGATATCCGATATACGAAGAACATCTGAAAGGCTTTTTTGGGAACGAAAAGTTTTCAGGAAGGCTGGATGGAACACTGCCGCGTACCGGCGAACTTACACCCGATGCACTGATAAAAGCGCTGGTGCCGTCAGAAACTGTACAGCCTGTCGCCACACCGGCCATTGTCGCTGCCCGTCCGCCCGAACTTTGCCAGGGCTGCGGTCACCGCGACTTATACGAAGCACTTAACGAAGCCATGGACAGCTTTACCAATCGTCATGTTTTTGCCGATATTGGTTGCTATACCCTGGGAGCACTTCCTCCTTATAATTCAATCAATACCTGTGTAGACATGGGAGCTTCGGTAACCATGGCCAAGGGAGCTGCCGACGCCGGACTTCATCCTGCTGTGGCGGTGATAGGCGATTCGACCTTTACCCATTCGGGAATAACCGGATTGCTGGATGCTGTAAATGACAAGGCGGCTGTGACCATACTAATCTCCGATAATTACACCACGGCCATGACAGGTGGACAGGATTCAGGAGCCACCGGACGCATTGCTGCGATCTGCGAAGGAGTAGGTGTCGATTCCAACCACATTCGCATAATTGTTCCCCTGAAGAAAAATCACGCTGAAAATGTGTCTGTTTTAAAGGAAGAGTTTGCCTATAATGGCGTTTCGGTGGTAATCGCCTGCCGCGAATGCATACAAACAGCACGAAGAAAGAAAAAAACAAACGTATGACCAGGAATATACTACTTGCAGGGGTTGGCGGACAAGGCATTCTGACGATAGCCGCCATTATCGATCATGCAGCGATGCAGCAGGGCTTAACCATTAAACAGGCCGAAGTTCACGGGATGAGTCAGCGGGGAGGTGCTGTGCAATCGCACCTGCGTATTTCCGATGAGGAGATTTTCTCCGACCTTATTCCGTTGGGGCAAGCCGATCTGATTCTTTCGCTCGAACCGATGGAAGCGCTGCGCTACCTGCCCTGGCTTTCACAGGATGGTGCCGTGGTAACTGCTACTCAACCTTTTATCAACATTCCAAATTACCCGGACAAAGAGCAGCTGCTCAGCGAGATAAGCAAGCATTGTAAAAATGTGCACTTTGTGAATGCCGACAAACTGGCACAGGAAGCCGGAAGTCCAAAAGCAGTGAATGTGGTGATGGCCGGAGCCGCAGCGCAATACCTGGGATTAAGTCCGGAACAGCTTTTGGCCAGCATCAGGAGTCTGTTTGCCGCAAAAGGTCAACACATCGCCGACCTCAACGAAAAAGCATTCCTGCTCGCACAAAAAAGCCAGAACGCAATTCACATTCAAATCCCCACCCATTAATAATTAATAATTAACCATTTATCATTAAAAATAGATGATCTGGAACGAATACATTGAAGCTGCCGACCGCGAACGACTGAAACGCCTGCAAAACGAGCGTTTGACACAAATGATTGAAAGAATCTACTTTAAAGTTCCCTTTTACAGGAAAAAACTGTCGGAGCTGGGAATCGAACCCGGTGATATAAAAAGCATCGATCAGCTGTCGCAACTACCGCTCACGGTAAAGGATGATTTACGCGATAACTATCCCTTCGGGATGTTTGCCGAACCGCAGCAACAAATCGTGCGCCTGCATGCTTCCAGTGGCACTACCGGCAAACCAACCGTGGTGGGCTATACCCACAACGATCTGAATACCTGGAGCGAAGTGGTAGCCCGATCGCTCACCATGGCGGGCGTCAGCCGCAGCGACATCATTCAGATTGCGTATGGTTACGGCCTGTTTACCGGCGGCCTCGGCCTTCATTATGGTGCCGAGAAAGTGGGAGCATCGGTGATTCCCATTTCCGGAGGCAACACCCGCAAGCAATTGCAGCTGATGACGGATTTCGGCTCTACGGTGATTGCCTGCACGCCTTCGTATGCAGCACATTTGGGCGAAAGCATCGCCAAAGACAACATTGACCGAACCCAAATTAAATTAAGAGCCGGTATTTTCGGTGCTGAACCCTGGACCAACGAAATGCGTCGTCAGGTGGAAAAATCATTGAACATAAAAGCCTTCGACATTTACGGATTAAGCGAAATCATTGGACCGGGTGTTGCCATGGAATGCGAACACCAGCAGGGAATGCACATTTTCGAAGATCATTTTATTCCTGAAATTATCGACCCTGTGACCCTGGAAGTGCTGCCCTACGGAGAAATCGGAGAACTCGTTTTCACTACTATTACAAAGGAAGCGATGCCCTTGTTGCGATACCGTACGCGCGACCTCACACGCCTGCATGTTGAAAAATGCGCCTGTGGACGCACTCTGGTGCGCATGGATAAATGCCTCGGCCGAAGTGACGACATGTTGATAATAAGGGGCGTAAACGTGTTCCCGTCGCAGATTGAAGCAGTACTGCTCGAAATGAGCGAGGCCAGTCCGCACTACCAACTTGTGGTGGACAGGGTCAACAACCTCGACACGCTCGAGATTCAGGTAGAAATCGACGATCAATTCTGGTCGGATGAGATACGCGTGCTGGAAAATCTACGCAAGCAGATTCAAAACAATATTGCCAGTGCATTGGGGCTAACCGCTACCATCCGACTGGTGGAACCGAATACGATAGCACGTTCGGAAGGTAAAGCCCAACGGGTGATCGACAAACGCATACTGGTCATTTGACAATAAAAATTCAAAGTTATGATTATCAAACAATTATCTGTATTCTTACAGAATAAAACCGGCCGACTCACTGAGCTCACCCGCACGCTGTCGGAAAGCGGTATCAACATGACCGCCTTCAGCATAGCTGATACAGCTGATTATGGCATTGTTCGTTTTATAGTTCCACAGCCCGAAGAAGCATTACGAATTCTTAAAGAAAAAGGATTTTCGGTGAACACTACCGATGTGGTGTGTTTGATTGTCCCCAACGAACCAGGAGGACTTTATCGTGCCCTGCAGGTTTTGTCGGACAACGAAGTACCCATCGAATACATGTATGCTTTTGCCAGCGAGAACGGAGCCAGCGTGGTGATACGTTCAGAATCGAACACGCAGGTGATTGATGTATTGCAGGCCAATAAGATACAACTGATGCGTGCCAGCGAAATTTACAACTTGTAACAAAAAATTTACACTATGATTCATTTTTCGTCCTCCGTGAGCAGCTTAAGGGCTTCAGAAATCCGCGACCTGATGAGCCTTGCCAACAAACCCGATATGATTTTATTTTCGGGAGGTATGCCCGACAACGATCTTTTTCCGCTGGAAGAAGTGGACGCTATATACAACCAACTCAGTACCAAGGAAAAACAAATCGCCATGCAGTACGGTCCTACGCATGGCATCCCCCAATTGCTGGGATCTTTATCTACTTACCTGAAGAAAAAAGGACTTCCGGTGGATGATAATAAAATACTCATTACCACCGGATCGCTACAAGCTATTAATATATTGGCACATGCATTTATCGATCCGGGAGA
>JAVFAG010000173.1:0-3642 GCA_034002585.1 Paludibacter sp. | reverse complement strand
GGGAAGCCCCAGAATCGATGCGTCAGTAAATCATCCAGCTCCCGTATCACCCTTTTTTCCTTGCGTGCAGCCTTATAGGTTTCGCGCAGTGCACCACTTATAAACCCATATTTGGCATCAGTAAGAATAGTCTCGGAACTTTCACCGTACTCCTCTTCAAGTAATTTAATTTGGTGTTTGACAGTCTTTCTAATTTCATCGTAGTTATCCAGCGATTTTAACCGTTCACGAATGGGTTTATCCTGTTCGAGCAATTTAATAGCAATAAAACGCGACGAAATACGATCGGTAAGCGAAGGATTTTTCCAGATGATATCCTGGATAGAACGTATACTCTTTTCAATAAGGCTTCCATAATTGATATGCACATGGCGCACAACCGGATCACGATCTTCGTACACTTCAATCAGTTTGGAAAATAACTTTTGTACGCCTTTGCCTTTTGATGCAGTAGTCGGGATAATGGGAATCCCAATCATTTTGCCCAGGGATTTGTAGTCAAACTTTGCTTTGGTTTTGGTGAGTTCGTCGTACATGTTCAGGGCAATGACTACCTTGATATTCATATCGATTAGCTGGGTGGTAAGAAACAGATTACGCTCCAGATTCGAGGCATCCACCACATTAATCACAATATCAGGCATTTTGTCGAGAATCTGTGTACGCACATACAGCTCTTCGGGGGAATATTCAGTGATGGAGTAGGTGCCTGGCAAATCGACAATATTGAACGTATAGCCGTCCTGTTTAAACCGTGCTGTTTTAGCATCGATGGTTACTCCGCTGTAATTGCCCACCCGCTCGTGCGAACCTGAGGCATAGTTAAACAACGTTGTCTTTCCGCAATTGGGATTACCCACCAAAGCGACATTAATTACTTTTCCTTTCTCGAGAGCTGATATTTTAAGTACTTCCTCATCGATTGTGCCATTGAACTGTACGTCAGGAAGAAATGCACCGTCGGCTGTAACCACTTCAACCAGTTCTGCTTCACTTCGGCGCAACGATACTTTGTAACCCATGATTTCGTATTCAATAGGATCGAGCAAAGGTGCACTTTTTATCACGGTAACCTTTTTACCTTTCACAAACCCCATCTCAGTGATTCGTTTACGAAATGCACCACGACCCAGCACTTTTGTTATAATTGCTGACTCACCGGTTTTTAAATCCGATAAAAAAGTATGTTTTTCTTCCATTTGTTTCATAAAAGCACACAAAGATACGATATGGTAACAAATATTCATATCCCCAATATTGATTAAACGGTACATTTTCTATCCCCACTTGTGATTACACATTCGCATAGACAGAAGATAATGTGAAATACAATTTATTGGTAAATAAAATCGTTACAGCATTTTTTTCTATATTTGCAGCCGGTTAGGTGATATTACAATCAGGTTTCAATATGGTTACAGTGAAAGAAGAGCATCCAATAATATTAAATCAGTTTAAACACATTTCGTTGAATGAAATGGGTAAAGTGAAGCTGCTCGACAGAATGGACCGCAAATATACTTTCCCTTCGTACCGGCTAGAGGAAGTACTAAAGCAGCTTACGGAACACTATACCATGCTCGATATTGATGGATTTCGAACAGCACACTATGAAACACGTTATTTCGACACTCCTGACTATCAGATGTATATACAACATCACAACAAAAAGCTCAACCGGTATAAAGTGCGTTTCAGAACCTATCTCGATACCGGTATTCATTATTTTGAAGTAAAATTTAAAAACAATAAAGGAAGGACAATTAAAAAACGAACCCTGGTAAATCCGGTCAGTTACGATATAAGTGGCGATGCCGAAGCACTACTTTTAAAACGGTCTCCTTACCTTAAACAACAGTTGAAAGAATCGCTACGCGTTTATTATACCCGTATCACCCTTGTCAGTCACAACCATCATGAACGGGTTACCATCGATACTAATTTATCATACCGCATCGGCGACCGGGTAGCATCATTTCCCAATATGGTTATTGCTGAAGTAAAACAGGAACGCCATCGCTCATCTCATTTTATTGATGTAATGAAACAAGCCCGGATTCATGATATTTCAATCAGCAAGTACTGCCTGGGAATAGCAACCCTTGTACCAAACATAAAATACAACAACTTTAAAATCAAATTATTACATGTTAAGAAATTATGTAACGCAACTGCGTAGAATCCCGATATTGCTGTTTATTTTCTCGTTGACATTCACCAGCCTACCCGCTTGCAGTGATTCTAAAACCGACGATACTGAATTTTCTATTTTCAGTTCGAACGATAAAACCAATAGCACATCGGATGATGATTTAGCCGGGCCTGTAAAGAAGAAAGGCGAAGAAGTTGAAATCAGTGGACGATTCTTCATCAGTCTGGGAATGAACCTTTTGTTGATGTTTCTTATTATCGCCCTGATTTATTATCCGAATTACAGACGTATGGACACTGTGTTCACCTTTGTGATGTTTAACGTGGGAATTTTCATGTTGACCTATGTGTTTAATGTAGTGAAAATTTCGATGGGAGCAGCTTTTGGGTTGTTTGCAGTATTCTCGATGCTTCGCTACCGCACAATGAGTATAAACATGAAGGACATGACTTATCTGTTTATCTTCATTGCCATTGGACTACTGAATGCTATTCAAATGAAGGTATACGAACAAGCCGCTTTCGGGGCCATCATATTTCTCGTTACCTTCCTGATGGATACTCAACTACTACGCAAACGGGAATCGGTAAAAATGGTGCGATTCGAAGACATCAACCTGATACAACCTGAAAAGGAAGAACAACTCATTGAGGTATTGAAACAACGAACAGGTTTAGAAATTCACCGTGTGTCGATTGAAGAAATTGATTATTTGAAAGATGTGGCTAAAATCAATATTTACTATTATGAGAAATAAACTCTCTGGAATACTCATCGCGCTGGCAATAGCATCGGTAATGGTGGCACAGGAAAGCGAACCGGGTGGAGTCTGGACATCGGTATCGCTTGAAAAAGAGATTACAAAGAAATGGTCGGTGAGCAGTGAACTCGAATTTCGGACCCACGGAATTAACCTGCAACGCGACCGGTTCACCGCCCAACTGGGCACTGATTATGAAATATTCAATAATTTCAAACTGGGAGCATCCTACAGCTGGATGAATGTGGACGATGATTACAAGTGGAGCGAGGATTCTATCCGTACCGATTATTTCCAGAACAGACACCGCATTAATCTTCAGGGTGTTTGGCGATATAAACTGGGCAATCTGGCATTCCAGTTTAGGGAACGGGCTCAGGTAACTTTTAAAGACGATAGCGATCGTATCAAATCGAATGGAAAAATAAATGAAAACAGAATTAATCCTGAATATATCTGGCGCAACAGGATCAAGATTTCGTACGACAAAAAGAAAATGCCCTGGACTCCCTATTTTTCTTTTGAAAGTTATTATGAATTGAATGATCCGGACCCGATACGCTACTACAATTCAGCAGCTACCTCATACGAAGAAAGAAATAGTTATTTTTCAAAACTGAAGTATACTCTGGGGGTAGAATACAAAATTAACAAACAACATACAGTTGAACTTTACGGGATGTATTTTCATGAAAGAGGTAGTGAAGAAATTGAAGTAATGCGGGCTAGA
>JAVFAG010000172.1:0-3694 GCA_034002585.1 Paludibacter sp. | reverse complement strand
GGTTCGCCGGCAATGAGAAAATATTTCATTTACTGAAAGTTAGTCGTGACAACCAGCTACAACGGTTGATACTTTTGCACAACATTGTGCCTGTTGTTTGGTTGAACTGCAACCGCAATTTTGTTTTACCACACTTTTCATATTTCAACTATTTATTATTTTTCACCATATACTGTAAAACTGGCCACTTCAGCCTTTCCTTTCGGATAAGGCTTAGACTCCTCAAAGATAAGGATTTTTTGAAAACCAGCCGCTTCGAGCATTGTTAAATATTCGGCCCGGGTAACAGCACCTGCCCAGCATTCGGCCACTGCTTCAGGGTCGTTACGGTATTCATCTGGTATCGTTGATGTTGCATAAATATCGCTCACCACAAAACGGCCGCCAGCTTTCAGAATGCGATACACCTCGTTCCATACTGCTTGTTTGTTGATTGCATGGTTGATGGTACAATTCGAAATAACACAGTCGATGGTATCAGTTTCCAGCGGCAAACTCTCGAGTTCCGCCTTAAGTATCATTGCATTTTCCACTTCAAATTTTGCCAGATTAGCCTTTGCTTTCTGAATCATTCCTTCCGAAATATCAATTCCATACACAAAACCATGCTCACCTACTTCATCGGCCATTTTAATCACATCATTGCCCCTGCCACTTCCCAGATCGACACATCGTTCACCGGGCTGAGGTTTTGCATAATTGATAGCTCCCCCGCAGGAAAGGCAACAGGTAGTTTCGCTTAAAAAGGTATATCGTTGATTGATAGCTGAATTTACTTGCATAGCAGTTTTGTAGTTGAACCAATATGCAAAAATACAAAAATATCCTTTAACATAGGGCTCACAAGGTAAAAAAGTTCCATTCCCGGTCAGAATCAGATGCATTTTACACATCGATATCATTGTCAATCAAATAATTATTTCTATCTTTGCAGCCGCTTTATGCGAAAAAACAACATTTTATAATTTAAAAAGTTAGTAAACAGTATGTTAAATCATTATGAAACCGTTTTCATTTTAACTCCCGTTTTGTCTGACGCACAGATGAAGGAAGCGGTAGAAAAGTTCAAGACCATCCTCACCGAGAATGGGGCGACTATTACCAATGAGGAGAACTGGGGACTGCGCAAGCTGGCGTATCCAATCCAGAAAAAATCGACAGGATTCTACAACCTGTTGCAGTTTGATGCCGAATCTACCATTGTAGATAAGCTGGAAACCATGTATCGTCGCGACGAGCGCGTTATTCGCTTCCTGACCTTCCGTCTGGATAAGTTTGCGTACGAATACGCTGAGAAGAGAAAAGGTATTAAAGCTAAAGAACAAGTAAAGGAGGCATAAATTATGGCAGCAAATCAAGGAGATATCCGTTATCTGACTCCACCGACCGTGGATGTTAAAAAGAAAAAATATTGCCGTTTCAAGAAGAGCGGTATTAAATACATCGATTACAAGGATCCTGAATTCCTGAAAAAATTCCTGAACGAGCAGGGAAAAATTCTTCCCCGTCGTCTCACCGGTACTTCGCTGAAGTTCCAGCGTCAGGTATCTCAGGCAGTAAAGCGTGCCCGTCATTTGGCATTGCTTCCTTATGTAACTGATATGATGAAATAATAAAGAGGAGGAACGAATATGGAAATCATTTTAAAAGAAGATGTAATCAACTTAGGTTACAAAGGAGATGTGGTTAAAGTTCGCGACGGATATGGTCGTAACTTCCTGATTCCTCAGAAAAAAGCTGTTCTGGCTACCGAATCGGCAAAGAAAATGCTGGCAGAAGACCTCCGTCAGCGTGCCCACAAGCTGGAACGTATTAAAAATGAAGCTGTTGAACTGGCTGAAAAAGTAAAAGATATCACTCTTACGATTGGTGCAAAAACAAGCACTACCGGTAAGATCTTCGGTGCAGTAAGTAATGTACAGATTGCTGATGCGTTTGAAAAAGCCGGATTCACTGTCGACCGCAGAGTAATTGTGTTGAAAGAGCCTGTTAAAGAAATCGGTTCGTACAAAGCAACCCTGAAACTCCACAAAGAAGTAACTGTTGAAGTAGCTTTTGACGTAGTATCAGAATAATTCGCTTTCGGTCAATTCAAAATCGTGATAACCGATGTCCCGCTAAAACCCGGGGCATCGGTTTTTTTGTGCATCAACAAAACAAGAAGAGAATATTAAATGTTTAATGATTAATGATAAATGATTAAACATTAAAAAAAGTTGGCTTTACTACACTTAGAATCCAGTCCGTACCTGTTGCAGCATGCGCATAATCCTGTGGATTGGCATGCCTGGAACGATGCCACCCTGGAAAAAGCAAAACAAGAAGGTAAGATGCTGATCATCAGCATTGGGTATTCAGCATGTCACTGGTGCCATGTGATGGAACGGGAAAGTTTTGAGGATGAAGAGGTGGCCCGGTTGATGAACGAACATTTCCTGTGCATCAAGGTCGATCGCGAGGAGCGACCCGATGTGGACCAACTGTACATGCAGGCTGCACATCTTATTTCCGGTCGCGGTGGCTGGCCCTTGAATGCGTTTGCCCTACCCGATGGTCGACCATTTTATGCGGGAACTTATTTCCCAAAACTAAACTGGATCGATTTACTGAATCAGCTTGTACGCCTGAGCATAGAAGACCCTCAAACCCTTCATAATGCTGCCGATCAGATTACAAATGGCATCAAAGCAACTTCGCAGGCTCCACATAAAGATGAAGCTTTGCATTCTGTTGTTACACCACGTACAGAGACAGTTCCGCTGACACTCCATCAACTTAACGATCTCTATACCCATTACCGGCATCGCATTGACTTCAAGCATGGTGGCGAAAAGCGGGCACCTAAGTTTCCTATGCCTGCCATATGGGAATACCTGCTTCATTTCCATCATCTTACCGGTCATGAGGAAGCACTTACCGCCGTAAATTCTACCTTAATAAGTATGGCCCGTGGTGGTATTTACGACCATGCCGGAGGAGGGTTTGCCCGCTATTCGACCGACGAACGCTGGTTGGTACCCCATTTCGAGAAAATGTTGTACGACAATGCACAATTAGTGACTTTGTATTCACATGCCTATCAACTTACGGGGCACAACCTGTATAAAGACATTGTTATAGAAACACTCGGATTTGTGGAACGGGAACTCACTGCTTCCGGAGGTGGTTTCTATTCGGCCCTGGACGCTGATTCGGAAGGAGAAGAAGGCCGGTTTTATGTATGGATAGAACAGGATATTGATGCATTGCTTGGCAATGAAAGTGCTTTGTTTAAGGAAGTTTACCATATCACTACCGAAGGCAACTGGGAAGAAGGAAAGAATATTCTTCACCGTAAAAATACGATGAAACTGCATGCTGAGAATCATGGATTTCAACACGGGGATTTTGAAACACACCTGCGCACTCTCCGTCAAAAGCTGCTCGAAAACCGTTCGCAACGGGTACGTCCCGGACTGGATGATAAAATATTATGTTCGTGGAATGCACTGATGGTACGAGCGTATTTTGTTGCCTCGAAGGCGTTAACCAGGCATTCAACCAAATCGCACAAACCGGATAACTCCTCCACCCTATCTCCTGCCCAGACCTTTCGAAATATTGGTTTGCAACAACTCGGGTTTCTTATCAATACTTTTTTACAGAAAGATGGCAGTCTGAAGAGAAACTGCAAAGTAACTGGTACCGAACCATC
>JAVFAG010000171.1:0-3736 GCA_034002585.1 Paludibacter sp. | reverse complement strand
AGGCTTTATTTGCCCGTGTGGGAGGGGGTATTTATACGAAAGCGGCCGATGTGGGCGCCGACCTGGTAGGAAAGGTGGAAGCAGGAATTCCGGAAGATGATCCGCGCAACCCGGCCACCATAGCCGATAACGTGGGCGACAATGTAGGTGATGTGGCCGGTATGGGTGCCGATCTCTATGAGTCGTACGCCGGCTCCATCCTCGCTACAGCTGCTCTGGGTGCCTCAGCCTTTATGCTCGATCCTGCAATGCAGGTAAAAGCTGTTTTTGCACCAATGTTAATTGCCTCAGTAGGGGTTATTCTTTCAATTATTGGTATTTACATGGTTCGTACAAGGGAAGGTGCAAAAATGAAAGAGTTACTTTCAGCATTGGGTAAGGGTGTGAATGTAAGCTCGTTGCTTATCGCAATTTCTACCTTCGCCATCCTCTACGGTCTGCAAATTCAAAACTGGGTGGGTATCTCTTTCTCGGTAATCGTTGGTTTGGTAGCTGGTATCATTATCGGACAATCAACTGAATATTATACTTCGCATTCGTACCGTCCTACTCAAAAAGTGGCCGAAAGTGCTAAAACAGGTCCGGCCACAGTTATTATCTCCGGTCTCGGACTTGGTATGATTTCAACGGCTATCCCTGTTATTACGATTGGTTTTGCCATTGTGCTGGCCTATCTTAGTGCGATACAGTTCGATCTTTCTAACTATTTATCTGCTTCGAGCCTGAGTCTGGGATTGTATGGAATTGGAATTGCCGCTGTGGGTATGCTTTCTACACTTGGAATCACCCTGGCAACTGATGCGTACGGACCGATTGCCGATAATGCGGGTGGTAATGCCGAAATGAGTGGTCTGGGTAAGGAAGTGCGTCAGCGAACCGATGCCCTCGATGCACTTGGAAATACGACTGCTGCTACTGGTAAAGGTTTTGCCATTGGTTCGGCAGCCCTCACAGCGCTGGCCTTGTTGGCTTCGTATATCGAAGAAATTAAAATTGCACTGGTGCGTATTGCAGAAGCTGCTGGCGATGGTTTGGCACAGGTAGGTGCTGTGAAAATGGATGCGGCTGCAATTAAAGTGGCTTCGTTTGCCGATTTTATGGTGTACTATAATGTTACCCTGATGAATCCTATCGTGTTGGTGGGTGTGTTTATTGGTGCTATGATGGCCTTCCTGTTCTGCGGTTTAACCATGAATGCTGTGGGTCGTGCTGCCCAGAGTATGGTGGAAGAAGTACGTCGTCAGTTCCGCGAAATTGCAGGTATCATGGAAGGAAAAGCTGAACCCGATTATGCACGCTGCGTTGAAATATCAACCAAAGGTGCACAACGCGAAATGATGTTCCCTTCGATTCTGGCTATTGCAGTGCCGGTAGTAGTGGGTGTTATCTTTGGTGTGGCCGGAGTACTGGGTCTGCTCATTGGTGGACTAAGCGCTGGTTTTGTATTGGCTATCTTCATGGCTAATGCCGGTGGTGCCTGGGACAACGCAAAAAAATACGTTGAAGAAGGTAATCTGGGTGGTAAAGGTTCGGATAATCACAAAGCTACCGTGGTGGGCGATACCGTGGGTGATCCTTTCAAGGATACTTCGGGCCCATCGCTGAATATTCTGATTAAACTGATGAGCATGGTTTCGATTGTAATGGCAGGATTGACTGTCGCGTGGAGCCTGTTTTGATAATGTTTAATTATAAATGATTAATGGGTGGGAATTTGAAGTTGATTTACAGTTAAAGAAACTGGCAACAGTACTAAATTAGTTAAATGTAAATCTTCACTTAACCCCACCCATTAATCATTAACCATTAATCATTTATCATTAAAAAAAGCTATTTTTCTTCTTTTCAAGGTACCCGTAAATATCTTCCAAATGCGGTATCACTTTGCCTCCGCCAAATTCATACACCCGCGTAATCAATCCATCCAGGAAATCACGGTCGTGCGATACAACGATTAACGTACCGTCGAAATCCTTCAAGGCTTGTTTCAGGATGTCCTTGGTGCGCATGTCTAAGTGATTCGTGGGCTCATCGAGTATCAGTAAATTCACAGGTTCCAGCAGCAGTTTAATCATGGCCAACCGGGTTCTTTCGCCTCCCGATAGTACTTTTACTTTCTTAAAAGAATTGTCGCCGCCAAACATAAACGCTCCCAGCAAATCCTTGATCTTTGTGCGGATATCACCTTCGGCTACATCGTCGATGGTCTGGAAAACGGTAAGATTTTCATCCAGCAACGAGGCCTGGTTCTGTGCAAAATAGCCAATTTTTACATTATGACCGAGTTTTAGTTCGCCATCATGCTCCAGCTCGTTCATTATAATTTTTACCATGGTGGATTTTCCTTCGCCGTTTTTTCCTACAAAGGCTACCTTATCGCCACGCTCAATCATAAAATTAGCATTGGCGAAAACGGTTTTATCGTCGTAACGCTTGCCCACGCCTTCGGCTATCACCGGATAGCTTCCCGAACGGGGCGATGGCGGAAATTTAAGCCGCAGTGCAGAGGTGTCTTCTTCATCCACTTCCAGAATCTGCAGTTTTTCAAGCATCTTTACCCGCGACTGAACTTGCAGGGTCTTCGAATAGGTGCCTTTAAACCGTTCAATGAACTCCTTATTTTCGGCAATCATCTTCTGTTGCTCGTCGAACTGTTTTTGCTGCTGTGCCCGCCTGTCCTTGCGCAGTTCCAGGTAGTGTGAATAATTGGCTTTGTAGTCGTAAATCCTTCCCATGGTTACCTCGATGGTTCGGGTGGTTATGTTGTCCACAAAGGCGCGGTCGTGCGAAATCACAACCACAGCCTTTGCCGAGTTAATCAGAAAATCTTCCAGCCATTGAATCGATTCGATGTCGAGGTGATTGGTAGGCTCATCGAGCAGAATGACATCCGGCCTACGAAGGAGAATTTTTGCCAATTCGATACGCATGCGCCATCCACCACTGAATTCGGAGGTTTTACGCTGAAAATCTTCCCGCTGAAAACCCAGTCCCATGAGTGTTTTTTCGATGTCGGCATCGTAATTGATTTCCTCAATGCTGTAAAACTGCTCACTCAGCGCCGACACTTCCTCGATCAACTGCATGTAACTGTCTGATTCGTAGTCGGTACGATCGCTCAACTCCTGATTGATAGCTTCAATGCGTTGCTCCATTTCGTTGATGGCCGAAAAAGCCGTAGCTGTTTCTTCAAAAACAGTGCGGTTGTCTTCCAGCAACAAATGCTGAGGAAGGTAGGCCACCACCGTTCCTTTCGGGTACGAAATTTTTCCTTTCGAAGGTTCTCTCACTCCGGCAAGTATTTTCAGCAAAGTGGATTTGCCCGCTCCGTTTTTACCCATCAGAGCGATGCGGTCTTTTTCGTTAATTACAAAGGATACGTCGGAAAATAAAGTCTGGCCACCAAATTCTACGGTAAGCGCGTCGGCTGTAAGCATAAAGATGTACGTTTTTTTTAAGCGTGCAAAGATACGCTTTTCTGACCGTTTACCGAAGAAAAATGTGTATATGTGTTTTTACAGCGATGGTTTCAAAATTGAATTGAAAAATTACTTGCAGAATGTAAAAAATGTTATTACATTTGGGCGTTGAAATTTTATTCTGTTAAGCGGTCAGCAGCATCGAAATCACCGGACAGCACAAGCAAATCTTCAGTTACGATGATTTCGATCGGGTGACCACATTGCGGGAGGAAACCGGCAACAGAGCATTTGAACGGAAAACCACCTACGATGCC
>JAVFAG010000170.1:0-3774 GCA_034002585.1 Paludibacter sp. | reverse complement strand
TTTATTCTATTCATTTAAAAAATTACTGTATGAAGAAGCTATTATTGGTAGTAATGACCATTTCTTTTGTGGTACTCACCAGTCGATGCACGTTTACCGAAGACATCGAGAAACTATCGAATCTGGCCACCGACTCACTGAGTCTGGTACTCGGAACTCCTGTTTTTGATACAGGCCTGCAGCTTGCAATTAAAAATGCAAAAACCAACGACTACATCGAAGATGCAGAAGTAACGGTGACAGTTAC
The DNA here is from genome assembly GCA_034002585.1 of Paludibacter sp. GTDB lineage: Bacteria > Bacteroidota > Bacteroidia > Bacteroidales > Paludibacteraceae > Paludibacter. The sequence continues at coordinate 3,527 of JAVFAG010000170.1, read as the reverse complement.
AGGCAAGGATGCCGCCATCGTTTACAACAACTTAGGGATTAAGTCGAGCGCCTACAAAACCAAGCTGGGTCTCATTAACCTGATTCTGGACCCAACTAAACTTGACTCGGCAGCCATGATGACCACTCCGAAAGAATTTGATTTGCAAATTTCGGCACCGGGCTACACATCGGTTACCCAGCGCGTTCAGTTCGACCAAAAAAACACACGTTTTCAGACAGTAAGTCTTGTAAAGCTCAACGATGCTCCCGCAGGAGTAAAGGTAGCCAGCGCGCCGGGCTTTGCCAGTTCCAGCGCTTCCGGCTCGACTACTACAACAGCAGTACTCCCCATGAATGGAGGAGAACAACAACTAAGCTTAGCACCCGGTGTAGTACTGCGCGATGCTACGGGAGCTGCCGTAACAGGTACCGTAGCAGCCAATGTGGTTTACTACGACCCTACGGCCAACAATGCCGAATCGGTTTTTCCCGGAGGATTAATAGCTACGGTAGATTTTGGTGGAGGTAACAAGGATGTGGTGTCCTTAGAGCCCATCGGTATGTTTAATATTAAGCTCACAGCTGGGGGTAAAAGCGTCAAGACCTTTTCGAATGGTGGTTTAACGATAAGAACCGAGATTCCGGATGGAGTTATTAACCCTTCCAACGAGCTGCCTTACAAGGAGAATGATAAAGTTGACATGTGGAGCCGCGAGGAAGGTTCGGGTGAATGGAAATTTGAGAAAGAGGCCACTGTGAAAAATGTGAACGGTAAACTGATACTGGAAGAAAGTGTAACACACCTATCCGATCATATGTTTGTACGCCATTCCAGACCTTGTGCTTTACTTATTACAACAATCTTTTCAGGAAAAGTATCAGGATATAGTGAGAATATTAATAATAGGGGTGAAACAGTAAATTTTTACATTGTAGATGAGAATGGAAATGAGAGATATGTTAATCAGGTTAGAATAGGTACGCAACTAAATGGAACAATTTCGGGGCATGTTACTGTTCTGACATACATAAATCGTAAGACTGAAAAAATAAAAATTGTACCCTCTCCTGATAATTTAAAAAAAATGGTGTTCAGTCAAACTCTGTTTGATGTACCTGCTGATTGCATCGAACAAATAGTAAATAACATCACTGTTACTGAGGATGTATCTCCCAGCCCCAACCTCGATATTAATTTCAATCTGCAGGTTTCATCGGGTCCGCTGACTGTAAAACCAAGCATGGAAATTAAATACCGCAAAACAGGTTCAGGTACAACCTACAGCAGTGCCTATTTAATAACCGGTACCGGAAAGATGAGCATAGCTTTAAACACCGATTACGATATCGCTATAACCTTAGGAGCCAATCAGGGAAAAGGAAAAATGAAAATTGAAGCCGACGGCACCGATCGTTACAAAGTTACATTTTCTGATCTTTCGCTCAGTGATCAATCCAACAGCGCACCCATCGTAGTATATGCTCAAAAAGCGGCCGATGGAAGCATCAATGTTTCATACAAAGTAGAAGTGGATGCCGCTGTTTTAAATCAATTAAGATAAACCCATTGGTAAAATTCACCTGTATCTTTTAAATAGATGCAGGTGAATTTTCACCAACTAATGCAAACTAATATGAATAAAATATTGATTTTACCGGTACTCATGCTACTATTGGGTACACCAGCTATAAAAGCGCAGGACAGTTCACCAAAGAAAATCGGATTAGCCATCGGAGGAAGTGCCTCCACAAATGGATTGGGAGTTAGTGTTATCGCTGCCTTGAACCGCTCTATTGCAGTGCGCGTGGGTTACGAATCGCTTACGCAATCGTTCGCCGAGCCTTTTGTGTACGGCATCGAAGATATTGATTTTAACATCACTCCGAATATCAAAGTGGGTGGTATTACCGCCAATGTGGATTTCTATTTGCTGAAAGGTCTTTACCTCACAGGGGGTGTGGTTCAAACCAATTTTGACCTGGGAGTGAATCTTATTCCGAAAGACCCGATGATGATTGGCGAAATTGAATACCAGCCTGAAGATATCGGCCAACTGAATGTAAAGATTCTTCCCGAACGTCGCCTTTCACCCTATGCCGGACTGGGTTTCGGAAGAACCATCTCCCGCGATAAAAAACTGGCCATGAATTTCGAACTGGGTGCCTATCACATGGGATCGTATGTAATCGATATGACAGGAACCGGTTTATTGCAGGGCAATTCGGATAATGAATCGGTGAAACGCATCAATACAGTGCTGAGCGGATTCAGCTGGAGCGGACTTTATCCTGTAGTAAAGTTGGGATTATCGTTCCGAATATTTTAAACGTAAAGAGAAGCTTGAGTGAATAAAGGAAGCAGCCCCCCGTACGATCAACTGCTTACGGGGGGCTACTTTTCACTTCAGGTTATCTTTTTTGTAGAAGACCCGCTGCCGGTGTGTTGCCATCACACATGCAGCGGGTTGTTTAGTAAATGAGATTAGAACAGCTATTTGAGCCTCCGAATAACTGTAACTTTAAAAAGTTGTCTATTCAATGTTTTTCAGAACAGCGTCATCTGACCGGTGATTTCATCGATTAATTTTCGGTGATCGATTTCCTCTTCTTCATCTTCTGGTGCAGCTGATTCTCCTGCCGGAGATGGAGTTGCAGGTTTCGGATCGTTTCCGCCGCCGTTGTCGTCGTCTTCATCAGGGTCGTTCATGCCATCATTCAATCCTTCATCGCTTCCCTCATCGTTTCCTTCATTCGGGTCTCCTTCTTCTTCCGGCTCCGGCGTGTTAAACCTCATGGGCTCCAGCTCGGTAATTGTAGCCACATCAAAGGTAGTCAGACGCTTGCCCCTCGCTTTGTAGCTTTTCACCCCGATAAACTCTTCGGCATCCACTTCCAGTGCTTCCCGGTAGGTATCATTGCCTCCGAACCGAACTTCGAAACGTGGATAATCCTTGTCGGAAATAGCAATCAACTTCGACTCGGGATGCTCACCCAACAGATTCTGGAGTTTCTGAGAAGCTTCGAGCTGGAAGCGCTTCAGGTAGTAGAATTGCTGCTCGGCATCGTACAAAGCCACCGTCCACACCTTGTTGGAATCGAACTTCTCGAACACCACAATGTCTTTCTCGTAGTGATTGGTAAGCTCGAAATTGGTCGTGCAATAATCGCCGTTGCCATACACTACCAGAATCAGATCGTCGCTCTGGAACTCACCGAGATAGGTGCCGCGCTTATCGTAGTTGAGGCGCAACACATCGCGGTCGAACCACACCTGGCGGCCACCGAGGGTTGAACCACCTTTTTGCTTCAATGCAATTTTATGAATATCGTTTTTCGTGAGGATATTTCCCATCGACTGCCGTCCCTTGATGGCAATATCGCTGAAATCCTTTTCGAAAATAAGCTTGGTAATACGGGGTTTGGGTTTCAGGGTAACACGTATCACTTCGGCCTCGGCATTGGGATTGGAGGTGAAATACACGATTTTGGAGCCGGCTTTGCCCTGGGTAACGTCATATTCCTTGTCGCGGGTAATGCCATTTACCG
>JAVFAG010000169.1:0-3795 GCA_034002585.1 Paludibacter sp. | reverse complement strand
TACCCTGATCACTAAAGAGCGTGGTGACACCTGCTGGCTTTGGAACATTTATTTTGGTGAGGGTGGTAAGTCCAAATCCATTGTCAACGCCGGAAAACTGAACAACCATGTTTTGTCCATCATCACTAGGATAAAAAGCAATACCCTCCCTGTTAAATCCGGGATCAGAAATAGCAGGCTCCTGAAGTGATTCTAAATTTCCTGTCGCTTTTGCTCTTACAATCATACCTCCACGGCCTGAGCCGGCAGACCAATCAAGCACTCCGGAAAAAACATAGGGCGTAGTGTAACTAGTCTTGGAACGAAGAATGCGTTTTGCCGGCCATACAAACTGTAAATAGCCCCCTGCTACATCGGCGGCTGTAAAAATGGATGCATCTACTGCATCCCATTGATTATAAAACACAGTACCATTCCAGGTGTTAAACACCTGAGAGTAAGAAGCCGTAAAACTGGTTGCTGGTTTGTCGCTGTCGAAACCAGGAACTTCAGAATAAACCGAAAAAACCATCAGAAGGCCTATTGCTAAGCCCAGGGTCTTCATTTTGAGGAAATAGTTGTTTTTTTTCATGATTGTTTTTTTAAAAGATTAAGTAAATATATAACTGAGAAATATTTAGATTATAATCAGGGAATATCTGTGCGAATAAAAATTTATTTTTATTTCTATTGTATTGTTCATTTTCTGATTTATGATTTAACGAATCACTTTTATCCCTTTAGGTGCTTTAATGGTTGTTTTAACACTTCCGTCCTGTTGTTTTTCATGTCTGATTTGAATCACACCAAGTGGTGTTGGATATGTGCCTTCCACCCATTTTAAATCGCCTAAATTGGGTTCAATTTTTATTTTCCGACAGCCGGCCTCGAGTACTTTTACACCCAACACATGCTCGGTGAGCCAGGCGGTGGGGCCCGAAGCCCAGCCATGACAAAGACTATTGCGCAGACCTACATAGCAATAATCGCCATATTGCGCATGCACATCTACTTTACCTTCGGGGGTTATTTCATCAATTCGTCCGGCATTTTCCATCCATTTCAGATCGAAATCTTCCCAAAAGGTGGTAGCACCTAAATCGAGCATCCCGCCCCAATATTTACGAATTACATCCAATGCTCCCTTATAATCGCCTGCCATGGCTCGTGCCTGAAGCACATAATATCCATAGAAGCTCGAGATTCCATCCGTTGGGTTTACAGCCAACAGCTTTTCATTCACCGTTTTGGTCTCTTTTAATCCCGATATAGCCAGTAAGGCTGCTCCCGATTTGTTGTTGTTCGGATCCGGAATATGTTTTTTCAGTAGCTGAACAGTTTGGGAATATTGCGATGCTTTTTTTTTGTTTTTAAACAGAGAGGCAATTTTGTGCCCTGCATCAAAAGTCATTACCATCATCGATTGCAATCCGGCATGAATGGCTTCGGTGTTTGGGCTGGTAGGCCAGTCAAGAAAACGGTGACCATCCAATATCTCTTTTCCGTTTGCGTCAATCTTTTTCTCCAGAAAATCGAGCAAGTCATAAATGTATGCTTCGTTTTCCTGCAGGTACGCTATATCTCCGTTGTTTATATACCACTGATAATGAACCAACACCCACCACATGGAATAAGAGCTGATTCCATTCATATAAGCCGGAAGTTTGGTAATATCACGTATCAGGTCCAACGTTTTTGGAACTACCTCGTTATAGCCAAATACTGAAAGAATAGTCATCACCTCGGGATGCATATCGCCCACCCACACCAATCGGTCGCGTTTGATGCCATCCCAAAGGTAATCCTGCATATTGAGATACACCGTATAAGCACCTGTTTGCCAGATTTGGTTCAGTCGTTCGTCGCTCGATTTAAATGAGCCCAACCACGGAATATCACGCTGAACTCCAATGGCCCTGACTTCTTTCAAATGAAGCACTCTACGCTGATCGAGCAATTCAATTTTTGCAAACCTGAAACCACTGTTGCCAATTTCAATAGCCCCTAACCAGGGCACTAAAATTTCAAACTCCCGAATGGCATGGTCGTTGGTTGCGGTCGATCGTTCCACTTCACTCTTGGCTTCGCTCACCGATTCGCCCAGGGTAATTTTGACCCGTATGGGCAGGTTCTCAGGATGCATTCCCGCAACCACCTGAATACCACCGTGTAATTCTTTGCCAAAATCGAGTAAAACAGCACTATTAACTTTCCCGCCGCCTTTTATAATACATAGGTTATCACCTACTAAATCGGCTTGACCGTTGCCTTGCTCCAGCAGTTTCTGAGCATTGTGAATGTATTTTCCGGTAGTATCCGATTGCCAGACTATGCGTATCGGCGATAGATACTCCCGGGTAAATACATCCGCTTTTCTTATAATTGTAGAAGATTGCGCATGACCGACCAAGATCAAAGCACTAAAAACTACGCTACTGAAGAATCGTAAATCCATAAATGGCATGCACTTTATAAATAGCAAATGGTCTCTTAAAGTCATTATTCTCAGTTTATTTAATAGTATACCCGATAGTCTGATATATTCTTACCGGCCCGATGAGTCCCGACTGCATCAGTTCTTCATCACCAGTCAGACCAACATTGGTGGTGATAATGGTATTGAATTCTTTTTTGGTTGAAGTACCAGGGAATGTATCCCTATACTTGATATCGCCCACCACGCGGTTGCGCCAGTTATTAGTGATTTTAATTTCCAGCTGATTACTTCCTGTCTTTACAGCATTGGTTATATCGAGTTGCATCGGGAAGGTCCAGAAATTACCCAGATAAGAACCATTGATGGTTACATCGGCAATGTTTTGCACATCTCCCAGGTCCATCATCACGCGAATATTTTCGCCGATGTAAGATGCCGGTAATGAAAAATCCTTCTTATACACCGCACTGCCTGAATAGTATTTCACGCCATAAATGGGCGAATCGGTCCACGAGATAAGCTTTTCAAGGTGCAGGTATTCGGGCGCATCACGACCCGGGCTGAAATTCACCACCCAGTTGGCCGACAGATCAATAGGTTTAGCAAAACTGTTCACTTTTACATTTTTGGTTTTGCCATCCGAAAGCGTAAACCGATAGCTGCCTTCTTTCTCAGCAACGAAGCTAATCTTATCTCCTTTTTCAAGTTTTGTTTGTGTAATTGCCGGTTCTCCGTTGATGCTGGCACTCACAACCGAGACCTGTTTAGAATCTCCTTTGCGGAAAACTACAAACACCGATTCCAGAGGTTTAAGGTTTAGATTTACCATTGTGCCTGCCCGTGAAATCTCGAAGTTAGCCGTCTCTTGAATGGAGCCATCCAATGAATTCCACAACTCCGGCTGACGGTTGTATATCCTGAAAACCGGTGAAATGGCATTATACGTTTCTGCCTGATTGGAAACAAAGTAGATATCCATATCCTTTGTTTCACGATGAATCCAAAGGATGTTAGAAGCATTATCCAGATTGATATCGGGTTGGATATTCAAAGCTGCAAAGGCCCGGGTAAGGTCGCGTTCAGTAAACACTTTCCCTTTTCCTACCTTGATGTAAGGTTGCGATTTGGTGGGTTGGCTGTGCCAGATAGCAGCTGCCAGTTTTTTCACCTCTTCGTCGGCATTAGGATAGTTTTGTAAACTGGGCGACATCTTTGGAGCTTCTCCCATCACTACTCCACCTTTTTCGATCAAGGTTTTTATTTTGGCCAACAATTCGGGACGCATATTGTCCAGACCGGGCAACACCAGAACGCTATACTTTATACCATTGGGCAGGACAAACTTGCCTTTTTTTACATCCAACCGTTCCATGATGACT
>JAVFAG010000168.1:0-3803 GCA_034002585.1 Paludibacter sp. | reverse complement strand
GCGAAGAGGCAAACAGCTCCATCTGTTCAAACAAACTCAGGTAAACAGGAGCCGATGAATCGTGAATAGGTAGCGGTGGCGATTGTCCATAATCGTTGAAAAGGTAAATATCGTTGATCAGGTGATCGGGGATAGCATTGGAAATAAGAAACTGTTCGGAATAGGATACAATAAAACCTTTGGGTTCCGAGCTAAACTCAAGTTTATGCATCTGTCCGGGCAGCAGGAAGTACAGCTGATGATTTTCGATTTCATATTCTGTAAAATCGACGGTGTGTGTACCTGTACCTTCGATGATATAGTACACCGAGTAATAATCGTGGCGGTGGGGAGCCGGCTTAGGACCATTTACAAGACTATACGAATCTTCCATTCGTTTGATGGAAAAATCGGGCGAAAAGCCGGTGCGTTCGGCAAGCGTATAGGTTTTTATTTCCTGATGTAACATTTCTTTACCTGGTTAATTAGTACTAATAACATCGATGAGTTCACGAAGCATCATGGCAGTAGCGCCCCAGATAACCACACCATCGACATCGTAATAAGGAGCACTGGTGTTGTCAACGCTATTGTGAGCCGGAAAGTTCTTCACTTTCACATTTTCGGCGTTAAAAAAATGGTTCAGGTTCACTTCGATTACATCCTGCACTTCGCGCGGGTCGGGCTGATAGGCGGGGCGCTGGTGAGCATAAGCCACATAGGCGCGTACTAAGAAGTTGCTGGGCGGAACATATAAATCGGAGAGCTGACCGATGATTTCGTAGGAATCGCGTTGAATGCCTAGCTCTTCCTCTACTTCCCGCATAGCAGTTTCGCGCAGGTCAATGTCCGACTCTTCGTATCGTCCACCCGGAAAAGCCATTTGTCCGGAATGAATGCCCACGTACTCACCACGGCGGATGAAGACCACTTTTAATCCGTTCAAAATCGTTGGAACATTTGTTTCAGAGGTATTTGAAAAATCGTGCTGATTGAATTCTGAATTATCATCTTCATGAAAAAGCACTACCAGCACCGCACTCAGGCGCGGGTTAAAATCCTTGCCGCGGATGCCATCGAACTCAGCCATCCGGTGAGCCGGCGCCATTTTCATATGCGAAGCCGCCCCGGGAAGCGGTTGCAGTAGACGTTGTTGAAGAAAAGAAATATCCATAAAGGATGAATGTAGGGATTAGGCTAACAAAGGTAAGAAAAACATCCGTAAAACAACATTAAATAATTGCATAATATGAAATTCTTTCCTATTTTTGCAAGCACAAGCCAAAACCTTTACACATGGAAATTACTCACAGATATAAGTTAAGTGACTTTGCAAGGAAACATTCTGATGTATTGAAACCATTAAACAACTGGATTGAAAGAGTTCAACAAGCTAAATGGAAGAATCATAATGATTTAAAAGCAGATTTTCCATCAGCTGATTATGTTACAAATAATCGATATGTTTTTAACATAAAAGGCAATAACTATCGGATAGTTGTAATTGTTGTTTTTTTCGCAGATGAAATTAACATACGATTTGCAGGAACTCATTCGGAATATACAAGAATTAATGTGAAAACAATATAACATAATGAGTATGAAAACAACACAGATTAAAACAGAAAAGGAATACAGAGATATTTGCAAACAAATGGATGCTTTGATTGACAAAGGTAGTAAGTTGGGAGATATGGATTTATTGCCGGAAATTGATAAAAAAGAATATATCCGATTATCAACTCTGGTTCGCGAATGGGAAAAAGTACATTATCCTCACCCCATTCCTGGCAATCCTTTGATAGCCAAAATTCAGGAGCGTATGGCAGAAAAGAATCTAAAACAAAAAGACACTGCTGTTCTACTTGGAATTGATGAGGCCCGAATGAGTGAAATTCTGCGTGGAAAAAGATCAATCAGTATGCGTTTAGCTAAAAGTCTTCGTAAAAATTTGAATATTGAAGCTGATATGCTTCTTGATTTTGCTTAAAAAACAATCTCTCTCTGAAAATTATATATCTGACTAATCCTTTATCTTCCAAAATACCATCATCAGTTTCTCAAAAAGGGTATCTCCAAGAAGTCGTTTGACAGGAACTCCGATGACCTGGTCAAACTTACCGATGACGTAGCGCATGTTGTAGGAGCCGCTTTTTCGAAGAAGCTTTTCGACTTTGCGGGCAATCAGAATGGGCTGGGCACCATTGATTTCGTCGTGCTCGTACATCTTTAACAGCTGATCGAATTTCTTTTGGTAAACCGCATCCACTGTGCCAATGATGCGGCGGTTGGCCGTGAAACCAGTACTAAAATCACCTGGATTGACATTGAAAACCTTAATATTAAAGGGAAGTACTTCCATCCGGAGAGCGGCAAGATAGCCTTCGAGTGCATATTTACTCGCTGAATAATGGCCCTGAAAGGGCAGGCCAATCAATCCGGCCATCGAGCCCACATTAATGATGAGCCCGCCACCCTGCTTGCGCATAACTGGTAAAAAAGCACTCACCATTCGTACTACCCCAAAGAAATTGGTTTCAAACTGGGCTTTTGCTTCGTCTAATGTGAAATTTTCGAGTGGACCGGCCAGACCGTAACCAGCATTATTAATCAGCACATCGATACTAATCCCTTGTGATTTTAGGGTTTCCATCAGCTGTGCAACCGAAGTATCGCTGGTTACGTCGAGAGGAAAAAGTTTAAACCCGGACTGGGTGGAGGACTGTAAATTTTCCGTTTTGGCAATATGTCTGTTGGCGACATCACTCGATGTGGATTCCTGTAATTTCGGGTTGGCTTCTGAGATAGTGGATGATGTCAAGGGTTTCCGGGATGTTCCGTACACCGCATAGCCTTTCTGATGAAGGTATTCGGCAATAATTTTTCCGATACCTGAAGATGCACCGGTGATAAGTACAGTTTTGGTCGTATTCATTCAATAGCAATTAAGCACGTTCATAAACAAAGTGTAAGTTAGCCGGGTGTTCATTATTAGCACGAACTAAAAACAAAGTGGAAGCCGGCTCTTCATTTTAAATGCAATGAAAAGCCGGCTTATTCAGGTGCTGTGTCAGCTTTTCTTCTAACTGAGCACAAAAATACTATTTATTATTGACAAATCACACATCCCTCACATTTCGAAAGTTCGCCGCGTAGGCGCTTTTCCACGAGCATTTTCATTCGGTCGCGCAAGGCATCAATACGGATATAATCGAGTACATCGGCCATAAAAGCATTCATCAATAATAAACGGGCTTCGGCATAGGGGATTCCACGCGAACGCATGTAGAAGAGAGCGTTATCATCGAGCTGACCAATGGTGGCACCGTGCGAACATTTCACATCGTCGGCAAAAATCTCCAACTGTGGCTTGGTGCGCATTTTAGCTGTACGATTCAGCAAAATATTGCGATTGGTCTGGTAGGCACGGGTTTTCTGGGCATCTTTCTCCACAAACAACCGACCGGTAAAAGCTCCTTTCGAAACATCATCGAGCACGTATTTAAACAATTCGTCGGAATGGCATTCGGGCATGTTGTGGAGCACCGACGTAAAATTATCCACCGTTTGGTTCTTATCGGCGATTACCATCCCGCACACTTCGGTTTCGCAGTGTTTACCGTTGAGGGCCACTTCGATGCTGTTGCGCGACACCCCGTTGTGCAGGGTAATCACATTGGCAATCACGTTCGACGAAGCTTTCTGATCAATCAGCAGGGTAGCGAGATTGGTCATGCGGTTGTGCGTATTCTCAAGCTTGTAATGATCATAGGTTGCATATTCGCCTACAAACACTTCGGTTACACGATTGGCCAAAAAGCGCA
>JAVFAG010000167.1:0-3821 GCA_034002585.1 Paludibacter sp. | reverse complement strand
GATAAGGCCTGCCTGATGAATAAGCGGATAGTGATTTCGCGCCAGAGTCCGGCAGCTATCGAGGCTGATGGTTTCGGCACCGGAATGTGCTACAATCAGCAGCAACCACAGTAAACCAGTTATTTTTATCTTATCCATACCTTAAAAATTATAAGCAATGCATACTCCTAGTCTTAATCCGGAATAATCGATATTTAGCGGTTTGTTTTCCCGGTAAAATAAAATCATATTTTCTCCATCTTCATTATCCACGTATACACTTCTGAAATTTAGTTCATATCCTGCCTTTACGATCAACTCGAGCTTTTTCACCAACGGATACGATACTTCAATGGCCGGTGCTACATAATAGTTTACACCGCGGTACAACTCGTTCGAATGCGAAAGCGTGTCGCCATAAACCATGAGGTCTTCTTTCACCCGAAAGCCCGACAGGCGGACACCCGTTCCCAGCACTGCACTGATATTCATTTTACCAAAACCGGCAAATGTATAGCTGAAATTGGTTCCGTTTGCAACACTATTTAACAACATATCCATTTTGTATTCTCCTGAATAATCTGCCACATGATTTCTTCCGGCCGTTGTGTTGTAATACACATGTACACCCATCGCAATTCTTTTATTGAAATGGAAGTTGGCCTGAATTCCATAGTACAGGGTGGTAGGAAACCGTTCCACCGATTCAACCTCCAAAGCACTTATTGTGTTTTTCAGGTCAGTTTGCAGTGCTTTTAAATCCCTCATGGAATACTGTCCCGGACCTGATTCTAATCGAAGTGAAAAGTGTTGACCGTTAACTACAGTAACAAACGCCAGGAATGCCCAAATGGTATGTATTTTTTTCATTGATCTGTTTTTTTTACTTCCACCATTTCGACATGTCGAAAAAATAGCCATACGGATTATACAGGGTGTTTCCATGCAATAAATACTTGTCGGATGTACAATTCGGACCTTTCAGGATTAGTCCTGTAGACGTATTCACAGCCAGCAATTTCGAATAATTATTGAGTAACAGCAAACCCGTGGATATATCAAAATTCTCAACAAAGTACTTCCCGGGTAACTGAATACTTCTTTTTAAAGAAAAGTCGGGCACCGAACGTATTTCCAGTACAGGTGAATCGGTAAAGGTAAATGCTATTTCCGACGGATTTAGCGGATTAAAAAGCGCCGAAGCATAGGATCGGCTATCCGATGAAACCAGGGTAAAGGATTTATCCTTGTATCGGTATAGCCTGTACCCGGCACTACCTGCCGCACATATATAACTGCCATCCTGCGATGTGGTTGCTATCGGTCTCGTATTGTAATAGGTCTGAGGCAGTGTAAGGGTCGATTCCAGCGATTTGTTAGTAAGATTAATCATATGAACCTGATCATAACACTTCATAGCAATGTAATGATTATCGGTTAACACAAACATCCCGTAGCCATTGAACCCTCCCACCTTAAACGATTCGAAAGCAGTAAGCTGTTCATCGTCAAAAACATAAAAAGTATTGTAGAAGGATAAAAACACCAATTTATGGGATGAAACCCCGGTAGCAGCCAGAAAAGGAATTTCGGGCAGGGTTACAGATTTTAACTTAGTACGTGTTATCGCATCAAGACTATTAATCTCACGATCACTATTACTATAGGAAAAAAGCAAACTGGAATTTTTGTTGTACACTATTTGGTTGGTAGGGAGTTGTAGTGAGGTACCAAAGGTGTAATACCGTTGAACCAGTGTTCGGGCATCAAATAAGGTACTGTCGTGATAAGGATGGGTTGAAAGCTGAAAAATATGTTGAACCCCAAAAGCCGGAACAGGAATAACACAAGAAGTATCACCAAAAGGAATATAGTGTTTTTTATAGGTACTGATACCCACTCCATAAGCCAGTCGAACATTACTTTTAATAGCTGGTTTACGCCAGTGAACTTTCAAACTATCCAGTGAAATCAATTCGAAAAAAGGTTGTGGAGCTTCGATAGTAACCAACAAGGTTCGTCCAACAGTAAACCGGTTTTGGGTATATACATGCACCTCAATTTCATAACCGGCATTTCCACCCACGTACAAACTATCGACAAAACGGGTGAGGTTTCGGTTTTTAATTTCAGCAATTTTCTGATGTCCTTTTTTAAGGACATAGGAATAAAAATTAAAGTTGGTACACACCGGCCAACTCAGCTCCAGTAGATCATCCTTATTGATGGTATAAGTAGGAGTAATTGGTTCAGCATCCGATCCATCAATCAGCACCTGATAGTTTTTTTCTATCATATAGCCTTCCCCACCCAATCGGTCAGCAATGCTACCGGATCCACTGTTGGAATAAAAACGGGCTGTTAAGGTATACACTCCGGGAGTATAGAAAGAAGGCTCAACACTAAAGGTTGGATTTTCCGATGAGACAGTGTAGTTTTTGTTTCCCAAACTGATAGTGGCTCCCAGCATTTGAAGACCATAGGTGTCAAATTGAAATTTCAGATCAGTCCTGTTGAAAATTTTAATGGTATCCTCAACCGGAAAAAGCGTAAGATCTAACTGATGCGTTGGTTCAGGAGGATTAATATCAATAAAGTTTTCAGCTGTGGGTAGGTACTCGCAGGAAAAAAACAGCAATGAAAACAGTACTACAGCTTGAATCATCAATCGCATAGCAGGATTTTTAAAATTCGTACAAAATTAATTAAAAATCTCTACTTTCAATTTAATTTCTACCAGAAAACTTACGCTTTGTATTTTCCAAATCGTTTTTCGAGCGCAATGGTTCTGTATGCAAAAATTTCCCGCAGTTTCTTTCTGATAACGATACTATTGGCAATTGCTCCTATAAAATCCCAAATCTCGTTGATGGATACGGGAAGTTTTTGAGTGGTAATTAGTTGATAAAATGCCATGGTTGAATGTATTAATTAAGTCAAAGAACATATTTCCGCAGCGAATTGTTTTGTGTGAATAATGCACAAAAAGTCAGTTTTATATTACGATGGCGAATGTAAACTATGTAATACATGGTTGGTATTGATACGCCGTTTCGACAAACACAAGCGCATCGACTATATTTCGTTGCAATCCACGAAAGGGAAAGCGGTTTTGGAACGCCTTCAGGCAGAAACAGAACAAATCGATACTGTCGTTTTTGAAAAAACCGGAGTACTATCCATTCGCTCCGAAGCAGTTCTCAATTGCCTTGCAGAACTTGGAGGCGGATGGACTGCAACAAGAGCATTCCGAATTTTTCCTTTACAATTCAGAGATGCTGTTTACAACTTTATTGCCCGAAATCGCTATCGCTGGTTTGGAAAAATGAATAATTGCTAAGTAGTTCGATTTATACAAAAAGTAACGATTTACAGTTTCTCAAACGAATATTGCATTTCATCTTCACGAACATACAGCTCCAGGTAGCCCGCATGAGGGTTCATATCTAACAAGGCATCCATAGTGATATGGGTAGTGTTACCAAATATAGCTGAATCGCGAATATGGTCATGACCGGTAATCACAAAATCAACACGATGTCTGAGAAATAAATCCAACAGAACTTGTACCTCTTCTACATAGGGATTGGTGCTTAAGGTAGGTCGGAAACGTAACAGATTATTGTGTGTAAAAACAATACAATGTCGATAGTTTTTTCGGGAAGATTCAAGAAAGGTCCTGAACCAATGCAACTGTAAACTTCCCAGGGTGCCTCCACTCGAATCCAAACAAATATACACATCACTGGCATTGGGTGTGTTGACAACAAAATAGTAGGTCGATGATCCGAATACTCGCATATAATGTTGCCATCCATCAAAATACACATCGTGATTTCCGG
>JAVFAG010000166.1:0-3843 GCA_034002585.1 Paludibacter sp. | reverse complement strand
CATCATGCTTTTTGGCTGGGAACCGAAAAAGAGCAGCCGCATATCTCCATTTTTCATTTCAACGGAAAAGAAGTACAGATGGGCTATGTGAACCGCAATGCGGGCGATGGCGTTACACTCACAGGCATTAATCCTGCCGAATACTACATTTACAGCCTCGAATGGACACACAATGAGCTCATCTGGTCGGTCAACAACCTGGTAGTGCTTCGTAGTTCGCGCGACATTCCCCGCGAACCGCTGTTTATGGTTTTCAATTCGTTTATTCCCGTACACGAAGAAGGAGGCGAAGGCCTACTCGAAGTCGATTGGGTACGGGCTTATCAATTCAACACATGACCCACGAAATTCATATCAGCCCGGATTGTATCGCGGGCGGCAACCGCCGTTTCCTGCTAATAGCCGGCCCCTGTGCCATCGAATCGGAAGAAATGACGATGGAGGTGGCAGCCCGACTCAAAGAAATATGCCGCGAGCTGAATGTACACCTTGTTTTTAAATCGTCGTTCGACAAGGCCAACCGCAGCTCTTCGGAAGCTCCCCGCGGAGTGGGTATCGACAAAGGCCTGCAGATACTGAAACGGGTAAAGGACGAGCTGGGACTTCCAGTGCTCACCGATGTGCACGAATGCTGGCAATGCGAAAGGGTGGCCGATGTGGCTGACATCCTCCAAATTCCGGCTTTTTTGTCACGTCAAACCGATTTATTAGTGGCTGCAGCCAAAACGGGCAAGGTGGTGCATGTTAAAAAAGGGCAGTTTATGGCGCCCTGGGACATGAAAAACGTGATTCACAAGCTCGAAGAAGCCGGCAACCGCAATATTATGATTGGAGAGCGCGGGTCGAGTTTCGGTTACAACAACCTGGTGGTGGACATGACCGGACTGGTAGAGATGCGCAGCTATGGTTATCCTGTGGTGTTCGATGCTACCCATTCGGTGCAAAAGCCGGGCGGGCAGGGTACTTCAACGGGTGGCAACCGCGAAATGGTGCCGTATCTGATGCGTGCAGCCCTTGCTGTGGGAGTGGATGTCATTTTTGCTGAAGTGCATCCCGATCCGGACAAGGCTTTTTCCGATGGTCCTAATCAGTTGAGACTCGATAGCTTTTATGATATATTGAAACAGGCGGTACAAGTGGATGATCTTACAAAACAGCTGTTGTCAGAAACAGCAGGAACGGCCACGCTAAAGGCGGAGGCAACATTAACTTCCAAAAAAGACATTCGTCTTTTTCTTACCGATGTGGATGGCGTCCAAACCGATGCCGGAATGTACTACTTCAACTCCGGCGAAGAAGCCAAGCGCTTCAATGCTCACGATGGCATGGGGCTGCAAATCCTTCGTCGTTCAGGAGTAAAAACCGGATTCATCACCTCCGAAGCAACTCCCCTGGTTGAAAATCGTTTTAAAAAGCTAAAGCTCGACTACCTCGAACAGGGCCGCAGCCGGGAAGGAAAACTGCAGGCCGCACTCGAAATATGTGAAAAAGAAGGAATTAGCATGGAGCAGGTTGCGTATATCGGCGACGATGTAAATTGCCTGGATCTGCTTCAGCAGGTAGGTTGGGCTGCTTGTCCTCAGGATGCAACCCGCGAAGTAAAAGCGGTTTCCGGAATTACCATACTTTCCAAAAAAGGTGGAGAAGGCTGCGTACGCGAATTTATTGATTTAATCATGCAAAAATGAGTTATTACGAACGGGCAAAAACCATTTTCGAACAGGAAGCCGGTGAATTAAAAAAACTGGCCAGCACTCTCGACGCTCATTTTGATGAGGCTGTAAATCTGATTTTCAACAGCACCGGCAAAACAGTCGTGATGGGCATTGGCAAAACCGGAACGATAGGTCATAAGATAGCCTCGTCGATGGCTTCCACAGGCACGCCGGCCATCTTCATCAATGCTGCCGAAGCCATGCACGGCGATCTGGGCATGATACAGCCCGGCGATGTAGTACTGCTCATCTCAAACAGCGGCAGTTCGCAGGAAATTCTGAATGTACTGACACCGCTCAAACGCATGGGCAATCCCATTGTTGCCATGACCGGCAACGAAGCATCACCCCTGGCACAGGAAGCAGCTGTAGTACTCAATGTGCATGTCGATGAAGAAGCCTGTCCCCTGGGCCTCGCACCCACCACCTCAACCACTGCCACCCTGGTGATGGGCGATGCCTTGACCATCTGTCTGATGGAAAAACGCAATTTCAAAGCTGAAAATTACGCGCTATACCATCCCGGAGGTGCTTTAGGCCGTAAGCTACTGGTGCGTGTGCAGGATAAAATGACCACCGACATCCCACGTGTTGAAGAAAATACCTTATTCAGGGATCTCATCTACGAGGTAAGCAACAAACGCCTGGGAATGACGGTGGTATTTAATGCTGAAGGAATGGCAACCGGTATCATCACCGATGGCGATATCCGCAGGGCTGTACAGCGTTTCGACGATCTGAAAAATTTGAAAGCCTCTGATTTTATGACCCGCAGTTTTAAATCCATTGCACAACAGCAACTACTCACTGAAGCCCTCGAACTGATGGATGCCTGCAACATTACTACTTTGCCTGTAATGATTGAAGCAAAGGTGGTGGGCATTATCTCCATCCATCACATCATCGATTTTAAGTAAAAATGGGCAATGGAAAATAAGATGATAGCGTACACCCTGGTGAGCTATCCTCAACTGGGTTGTCTGCCAGAATGCATGATGGTTGAAACCGATGCACAGGGAGCAATCGGTTCCCGGGCAGTTAAATTAAAAAAGGATACACTCACTCAACAGGAAGAATGGCTGGATGAAACCGATCAAAAACTGGCCACTATCTGCTTTCTGCTTTCGCCCGAAACCATCGCCAAAAAACTAAATCTGAAAGATTGGGCTGCGGTTGAACGGATATTGGTCAATTCAGGTACACGCGACAAACACACTGCTTTTTACCGCAACTACCTGTTGGAGTATGTGGAGCTTCATATCAACCGTTTTTTCAGTATGCTGGGATCCAAAGCGCTGTATTTTCCTGTAGGTAAGTTTCCATTTATGTGGAAAAAAATACACCGTGTTGAAGATGTTCCCGAACTATTCTACTGTTTTGACAATCAGACCGATAAAATTATTTACTCGCTGGACATCCGGCTGAATGATAAAGCATTGGATATTCAAAAAGGTATACTGGTGAGTCAGCGCAAAGCCCGTCTGTTGGTCAAAGACCACCTGTACGAATTCGACGATAGCGTGGATGGAATGAAACTGATGCCTTTCCTAACAAAATCCACTGTTACCGTTTTTCAAAGCAATGCGCCTGATTACATCGAGAAAGTAATTATGCCCCTGGCCAGGTCCAGTAGGGTGGTGCCCAAAGGCTTTGATATCCAGTTAATCACCACAATGACTAATGTGGTGCTTAGAATCCGCGAAAACAAAGCCGCAAAACAGTTGAATCTTTTCGACCCCGACAATCAGGTTATTCACAGTGGAGAAGTAGTGGTAGAATTGCTTTTCGAATACGAGAACTTCACCTTTTGGGCCGGGCAAACGGGTAAAACCACCCGGGTTGAAATGCACGATTCCGGTTTTACGATCATCCGTGTGGAGCGGGACAGCAAACTGGAAAATGAACTAATTGGTTTTCTGAAACAATTAGGTATCAACCTGGACGGAATTATTCGTAAGATGGATTATGCTGAGGGCGTCGAACTGATTAATCAGCATCTGAAAGCCATCGAAAGTGCTGGTATTGAAGTGCAATTCGACACGTCGGGACAAGCCCATCGCTTTTTTATTGGCGAACAGGAAATTACGGTGGTTGTAGAGGAAGAGCGCGACTGGTTCGACATCAAGGG
>JAVFAG010000165.1:0-3877 GCA_034002585.1 Paludibacter sp. | reverse complement strand
AAAAAACTTTGAGACCCTGATTATTAATCGGGGTAAGGATGAAAATATTGTGATCATGTCGTTGGATGAGTATAATTCGTTAATGGCAACCAATTATGAATTATCGTCGCGAAAAAATGAATTGCGTCTTGATTCAGCAATCGAAAAAATGAAAAGTGGAGCTGCTCTTTCCAGCGAACTAATAGAACCTTAAGATGAAGTATGTGTTTGTTGATGAATCGTGGGAGGATTATCTTTATTGGCAGCAAACTGATAAAAAGAAACTCGTACGAATCAATACCTTACTAAAAGATATAGCCAGAAATCCGTATCAGGGACTTGGTAAACCCGAGCCTTTGAAACACAAATATTCCGGGTTCTGGTCACAACGCATCGACGAAGAACATCGTTTGATTTACCGGTGTGTGAATGATGAAATTCAGATAGTTAAATGCCGGTTTCATTACGATTGATCAAGTTGAATTGTAGTTTATTAAATTGTTTTATTTGTAAATGGGTTGAACTAAATGCTTCACCTTCACGTTTATAAAGCAATTAATTATTCCATGAAACGATTCACTCTCCTCTTTTTGCTGCTCTTTCGGGCTGTTGTTGGCTTCCTGCATGCTGCACGACCTATAGCCACTATTCCCTTTGAGCTGTCGGGAAGCTATGTCGTGATGCGAATGAGTATCAATGGTTCGGAGCCGCTGTCATTTATATTTGATACGGGTGTGCGAAATACCATTATTACTCACCTGGATGACACTGATAACTTGTCGTTGAAAGAGGGTAGGGAAGTGCCGGTGGTGGGTCTTGGCTCAGGACTGGATGTGAAGGGACTGGTAAGTGACGGAAATACACTTCAACTAGGCAAATTATCGATGAACGACCGGCAGGTGATGGTACTCGATGAGGATATTCTCCACCTGAGTGAGCTGAATGGTCGAAAGATTAACGGACTCATGGGTGTGGATGTACTAAAGGACTACGTAGTGGAAGTGAATTATTCACGCCGAAAGATGATTTTCTACGATACAACATCGTTTCGTCGGCCTGAGAACTTTGCTTCCCGCACCCTTATCATCGAAAACAACAAACTGTATCTCCCGATGACACTTTTCGATTCGTCGATGAAACTGCGTACCATTAAAATGTTTATCGATACCGGGGCTCTGCTCAACGCCTGGTTTCTGACCGTGAACAATAATGCGGAAGATATTCCCGGCCCTAAAGTGTATGCCCGCATCGGTTCTGGTTTTAGTGGCGATGTGAACGGTTACCTGGCCCGCATTCCCCGCCTTTGTCTGGAAGAGTATTGTTTCGAGAATCCCATCGTGGCTTTTCCCGATTCGGCAGTGGTGGCCGAAGTGATTCGCCGTTCCGACCGCGATGGAACTATCGGTAGTGAACTACTTTCCCGCTTCAACCTTATTTTAGATTTGCATCGCCAACAACTTCATTTCAGGGCCAACTCCTTTTTTAAAGCGCCATTTATGTATAATATCTCCGGAATGGAGCTCATACAGGCTCAACTCCCATTTCCCGGATACGAAGTGTCGGCTGTTTGGAAGGATTCTCCGGCTGAAAAAGCAGGTATGCAGATTGGCGATCAGTTGATAGGTATTAATAATCTGTCGGTTTTCAATCTTTCATTGACAGATGTCAGAGGTCTGCTTCAGAAACCATCCAGAGTGCCGTTAAGTGTGGTGTTTTTGCGAAATGGACAACAAATGCAGGCAGAACTGGATATGCGTAACCGATTGCCGGTAGCAGTTGATGTGCAAAATCGTCGTGCAGCAGTACCTTGATCGGACAGTACGCCTAAACAACCTAACTAACTGCTTTCAGCGGAAAAATAATTCACATTATTGCATTGCTATTTCGTGCAAAACTACTACATTTGCAGTCCCAAACGGAAAGTTGCCAGAGTGGTCGATCGGGTCGGTCTCGAAAACCGATGTACTCGTGAGGGTACCCAGGGTTCGAATCCCTGACTTTCCGCAAAAAACTCTGATAATCAAATTGATTGTCAGAGTTTTTTGTTGATGTACATTACTGGTTTTTTATTGACGGTATAGTCCTTTATCTGGTTCTAGATTTTTTCAATTTTTCCGCTACCGTTTACCTGTAATTCAGTGAGCGGATTGCCTGAATAGCGGATATCACCACTTCCATTCACACTGGCATTCAGTGTTTCAATTGCTTTTATTTCAATATCGCCACTACCTAAAATCATGCATTCCACATTTCCGGCTGCCAGATTCGACAGGTAAATATCGCCGCTTCCTGCTATTGTAGCCTTTACAGTTTCGGCAGTTCCCTTCAGTTCTATATTACCACTCCCTGCAATTTGTGTCTCTAAATCGTTTAACTTCAATGGTACTTCACCATAAATATTGCCACTTCCCAGTATGCTGAGTCTGCTTAAATCGTTAAATTCTGATTGCAGGTAAAAATTTCCACTGCCTTTGAGCTCTATTGCATACAAGGGAGCCGGCATGGTGACAATAATTCTGCATTTACTATTCACGATGGCGGTGTAATCTTTTGAGTCGATGATGAGAGAGTTTCCTGTATTCCGTACTACAATATAGGGCAGAAGGTTCTCGTAGTCGCTTACTTCTACCTTGTATTCAGTGCCTTTTTTTATTTCTACATTCGCATGTGAACGTAATTCAATTGCATCAAATTTTTCCACCGTACGTGCTTCGGTCGAAATATTTCCCCGGCCAATTACAGCCGCTGCTTCGTTGCACGATAAAGATGTAAAAAGTATGCTCATAATGAGCAAATACCGGGTGTGATTTTTTGTTTTCATGTTCTATGTTTTGTTTTCAGTTAGACGTATTACGACGATTAACCAGATGTAGTTCTAACATTTTTTTTTATTTTTTTTGTGGTTAAAAATATTGTTGTATCTTTGTGGCCTAGATAGATAGACCACTAAAACAATAAGTCATGATTGAATTTCAATCCCTGTCGTTTCAATACGGGCGTAAACAGCCTTTATTCAGCGATTTCAGCTTGTCGCTGCAACCCGGATGCATAGCGGGAATGCTGGGTAAAAATGGTGCCGGCAAAACTACCCTGCTCCATCTGATGGGTGGACTGCTCGAGCCTCGCGCGGGGTCACTCAGTGTAAACAGTTACCGCCCGTTCGACCGTCAACCCGCTTTTTTGGCCGATGTGTACCTCGTTCCCGAAGAGTTTTCGTTTCCGCATACCACCATTCAGACCTATATTCAGGCTTTTAGTCCGTTTTATCCTTCGTTTGATATTCAAAAAATGGAGGCCATCCTACAGGAATTTCAATTGAACACTGCTATGCAGTTGAATAAGATTTCGCACGGACAGCGGAAAAAGTTCCTGATAGCCTTTGCGTTGGCAACGAATTGTAAGCTACTGATGTTCGACGAGCCCACCAACGGCCTCGATATTCCTTCCAAGAGCCAGTTCCGGAAAATACTGGTGAGCTCTGTTGCCGACGATCAGGTGGTGATTATCTCCACGCACCAGGTGAAGGATATTGATACCATCATCGATCAGGTGCTGGTGGTGGATGAAGGTAAGCTCATTTTTCATCAATCTACAGCAGAAATTGCTTCCAAATGGTACTTTGGATGGAAGGAAACGGCTGACGACGAGGATGTGTTGTACAGCGAACAAGGCATTGGTGGGTACCGGATTATCCGTAAGGCGAATGGAAAACACGAATCGCCCATCGATTTGGAGATTTTATTCAATGCGGTTACGAATCGATTTATCTCAGATAATCCATGAAACAAAGCTGTGAATCTGTAAAAATTCAATTCCGGGAAGAATTTAGCAGGAAGGTTTAGTTTAAGGTTTAACAATTACAAGAAAATCCTATGAACAAGATATTTAATTTCAGGCG
>JAVFAG010000164.1:0-3934 GCA_034002585.1 Paludibacter sp. | reverse complement strand
TTTTTCTACAGGATGATAGAAGAGGCTATAAACTGATTCATTTGAAATTATTGAATTATTAGCGGTATTATGACTTTCCTCAATCAGAAAATCGTCGAAATAAGCCAGATAAGGGCCTGTTTCTGTTACTGTTTTACTAAAATTGATTTGAATTTCGATGATGGTATCGCCCAGCAACGCATCTTTTCCAAACTCACAGCTGAATTTCTCCCAACCTGCTCCCACAGTACCATGCGGAGTGGATGCATTCATACTGGCACCATTCTGATCGACATAGGCATTTCGGAGATACAACCCGTTTTTCGAGCGTAAATCAACAAACACATAGCGACCGAGGTCATTTTCGGTTTTTTTCCAGAACGAAAGGGTCATGCCGGGTTTAACGGCGATTTTGGTCGATGCAATTCTGTAACTGTAAGTCGATGCATTTCCCGAACCCACAGTTCCTGAGGCTTTTACCGAATACAATCCACTGCGGGGCGTGGTAGTTTGAATATCACAAACCGGACTCAATACATTACTACTCGCCACAACTGCATTTTGATAAAAACAGGGATCCAAATTAAAGGTTCCATTTTTAGTCGCTACATCGTTTACATAGTTATACGCTGTGGTTCGCTTTTCAAAACTATTGCGGTAGTACACCGGACCATTGGAATGTGCAACAGGTACTGTTGAAGTTACCGGCCGCTGACCTTTCAGCATTTCCACAGCTGCACCGGCAACGCGCAGCTGAAAATCGGACGACAGCCAGCGCCCATCGGCACTCGAAGTGAGAAAATACTGATTGGTGGGAATTTCACTCCAGTCGGTAGCGTTTTTCATTATGGCTGTTCCCTCGTCGTACTCGTCGAACATGGCAAAATACATGTTTCGCACCCCCAGTTTTTTGATATTGGTAGCCTGCCGCCACATAAACTCACCGGCATTGCGGGGCGCCCAGTTTACATCGCCATCTTTCCACTGCGACCAGGCAAAACCGGGGAAGTTTACAGGCATGTATTGAATACCACGTGCATTGCAGTAGCTTTTATCCGGCGACATGGTGCTGGTATATAAATTATCGGCCGAACTATTATCTCTTATGCGTCCCGGCATCCAGGGCGAAATCATGTGAAGCGACTCATACACAGGAAGAAAATTCTCGTTATCACCAGGAACAGTAGCAGGTTGTGTTACACCTTTTGAATCGCTTGTGCCGGTGCGCCATCCCCGTGGTGTTCCACCAATCACATAACAGCCCCGCGCTTTAAAGAAATCGATTAAAGCAATGGTTTCGGCAGCTGTACCGGGATTTTTACCGCCTTTAAAACCTATCCCCCACACCTGTACTACCGGCATATTTCCCACTTTGGCATAGGCAGGCGAGGTCGTCAGATTGTTTTGCTCCACATTGTACACCCAATCCATCTTAATCGTTTCATCCCAGTTTTCCTCCATTCCTGAAGAAGAGGTATCGTAACAAGTATAAAAAATACGTTCGTTGGCTTCCGCAGCTTCTCTGATTTTATGAATGGTAGAGGCCGGTGAAGTGATAATGGAACTTCCGATATTACCAATAAACCGCTGCACGGCTGCTCCATCAATCCCATATTCCCGCATCCATCTGAAATGAATATCAATGACTTCCTTCGAGGAGGAAGAGAACAGTTTCAGTGGTTTTCCATTCCCCATAAGGGCAAAGTTGGTTGGTTTCAGCACTTCATCGGGATATTCGGTCACATCGGGACATACCTCAAAACTCATGGTTCCGGGTCCGGGAGCGCCATTGGTTTTAAAATTCCAGTGCACCCAGCCTGAAGTTAAACTACCGGCCACAAACCAGGCCTGATAGCCAGCCACCGTTTTGCCAATAAATTCAGAATAAGCGCTTGGAGTTGTTGCAGGCACCGTCTCGGTTTCGGGTGATAAGGTACCGGTTTCGATGGTAATCTCGCGGATGTATACATCGCCTCCATTGCCGGATAACCGAAAATCGCAGGCATTGTTCTGAGCATTCCGCAACGAAGCATTCGTAACAGCCACCCTTGCCGTCACCCAGCTATTTGAGCCTGATTGCTGAATCGAAAGCGACTTGTAGTTGTTTCCATCGTTGGCATTGTACTGAAACTGAATTTTCGTACTGGCTTCATCGAAAAAAGTAATATTGAAAATCAGGTCGGTTACAGTTGAAGGAACTGCAGCATCGTTTACATTGAAATAACCATACTTTGATGGAGGAATGTGCCGACAGGCAACACCTCCCCGGGTGGCCGGAAGCGAATATGCCTCAGCAGAAGTGGACGTGCTGAAGATAAAAGACAGATTGTTGGAAGTCGATGGCACTGTAAACACAAAGGAGGCTACAGGTGTACCGGCCTGAACAATCGAAACGAAAAACAAAAAAAGTAAAAAGAATATTTGCTTCATTATTTAATATTTTAAAACGTAACCGAGGCCAATTGACCCAGATAGGGAGTTTTGGTTTTTATCATCCAACTTTTCAATGTTTCCCGCAAGGCATTGGCCTGATTAATATAGTTCTCTTTTTCGGGATTTGATCCTATTAAATTATTCATTTCCAGAGGGTCGTTTTTCAGATTGTACAGTGCGTTGGTGCTTTTTTGCTTTTTGTTCATTTGCAGATAAACAATCAATTTCCAATCACCCTGACGAATCATCAACGGACCACCATTATTAATTGCACCCCAGACCGACACCGCATAATCTACCTTGTCTTTTTTTTCGTCAATTAATTTACGCAGACTCCTTCCATCATTCTCCGGGATTTTCATTCCTGTATAATCCAAAATAGTGGCGAAAATATCGTGGTGCGAGACCGGTGTTTCCACTTTTCTGTCTGCAGGAATCACTTTCGGGAACCGCATGAGCAAGGGAATACGCACTGAACCTTCGTACATCTTATTTTTGCTTACCAGGCCATGATCGCCGAGAAGTTCGCCATGATCGCTTACGAAAACCACCAGGGTATTGTCGGCAATCCCTTTGCGATCCAGTTCATCGAGCAATTTCCCAACCCAGTCGTCGACCTGCGTAACCATTGCATAGTACATCCACTTCAACTGCTTCGCCATCTCCGGATTCCGAAACCGCGCATCCATAGGCTGCCGGCTATGACCATAGGGTGCATTTTTCAATTCATCAGCTATACTCTGAGGTACAGAAAGTTGATCCGGATTATACATATTGGCATATTCTACCGGAACAATAAACGGCGGATGAGGAGGTCCAAATGAGCAGGTTAACGAAAAAGGTTGATTATCGGGCATTGCTTGTAAGGCTTTCAGGGCTTCCTGTCCTTCGAAAGCGGTAAGCGAAGCATCCGAATTAGTATTAAATATCCCGATATTATTTCCCTGTGAATCGCCGGGACTTTTGGAGGGCCTGCCATTTTTTTCAAATTCCTGTTTAATCCCGTATCGACCATCTACAGGAAGGGGGGTATAGGGACGAAGACTCATAAAATCAGTCAGTTCACCTTCGAGTGGTTTAGGTGCTTCGCCAAAATTCTTAGTAAGGTATTCACGAAACGCATCCACTTTGGTTTGCACAGTTGGAGCATTCTTGTCCTTGTTGGTCGTTTTTACTACGTTAGTATAGTTGGATGCGAACTGATAGGGTGCGTGCCATTTTCCGTAATATTCGGTTCTATAGCCATTATCAGCCAATACCTGGTCGAAGGTTGGCAGATGGGGAACACTATCGCTTTCTACCTCATTATTGGTCAACACTGTTGTGTTGAAAATGGTACGGCCGGTTAGTATGCTGGTACGGGCAGGAACCGATACCGGACAAGCCGAATAGGCATTTACAAACTGCACTCCTTCCCGTGCAATTCTGTCCATATTCGGAGTTTTAATCTCCCTGTTTCCTGCGCATTGCAAGGCATCCCACCGTTGCTGATCGGTCATGATAAACAACACATTCGGTTGCT
>JAVFAG010000163.1:0-4116 GCA_034002585.1 Paludibacter sp. | reverse complement strand
ATGTTTGCCAAGAGCAGGGAAATTCAGCTGCGCTTGCAGGAAAACTGGCACACGGCAGTGACCGGTCGTAACTACGTGGCAGTGGTGGATGGAACTGTTGAGAAGGAAAGTGACACGATTGTGAGCTGGTTGAGCGAACACGAAAAATCGCTGAAGGTTCGTTCGAGTGACACCGATGACGGGGGCCAACAAGCAATTACCCACTACAAACGCATCAAGAGTAACGAGCATTTTTCGCTGCTGGAGCTCAACCTGGAAACCGGCCGTAAAAACCAGATTCGCGTGCACATGCATAGCATCGGACATCCGATTGCGGGCGATAAAAAATACGGAAGCGCCACGAATCCGTTGGGACGCGTGGCGCTACATGCCCGTTTACTGGAATTTTACCATCCGGTGAGCGAGAAACTTATTCGGTTCGAGACGCCCGTTCCCCGGAAATTTCTGAGTTTGTTTCATTAAAACCTCTTTCTCACAAAAAAGCCTGTCTGACTTGCTAAAGAATCTCTGTAGAAATCAGACAGGTCTTTTCGTTTACAGACTTTATGCTTCAAACTCCATCAGGTAGGCTTTGATAAACGCATCGATATCGCCATCCATTACCGCATTCACATTGGAAGTCTGGTAATTGGTACGGTGATCCTTAACCCGGCGGTCGTCGAACACATAACTGCGTATTTGCGAGCCCCACTCAATTTTGCGTTTACCTGCTTCCACCTGAGCAGTAGCCGCACGGCGTTTTTCCAGCTCCAGTTCGTACAACTGCGATTTCAGGAGTCGCAGCGCATTATCTTTATTCCCGAACTGCGAACGGCTTTCGGTATTTTCGATGATAATTTCATCGTTTTCGCCTGTTACCGGATTGATGAACTTGTAGTAGAGACGCACCCCGGTTTCCACCTTGTTTACGTTCTGGCCACCGGCACCACCCGAACGGAAGGTATCCCAGCTCAGATTCCCCGGATTAATTTCAATTTCGATGGTATCGTCGATCAGGGGAACCACAAACACCGAACTAAATGAAGTCATGCGTTTTCCCTGAGCGTTGTAGGGAGAAACCCTCACCAGGCGATGTACGCCGTTTTCTGACTTGAGGTAGCCGTACGCCATATCGCCTTCAAACTGCATAGTAACCGTCTTTATACCTGCTTCGTCACCATCCTGCAGGTTGGTGATTTCGCATTTATAACCCTGTCGCTCGCCCCAACGTTGATACATCCGGAAAAGCATTTCGGCCCAGTCCTGCGCTTCGGTACCACCGGCACCAGCCACAATCTTCACCACAGCGCCCAGTTTATCTTCCTCCTTCGAAAGCATATTTTTCATCTCCAGCGTTTCAATAAGCTCCATAGCGTGCTTATAGGCAGCATCCACTTCCTCCTCGGTCACTGCTTCCTCGCGGTAAAAATCATAGGCCAGCTGCAATTCATCAGCCGCAGCCTTCACTTCGTTGTAACTTTCGACCCATTTGCGCAGGTCTTTTACCTTTTTCATCTGAGCTTCAGCCACTTTGGCATCATCCCAGAAACCCGGAACCTGCGTCCGTAGTTCTTCTTCTTCGATTTGAATTAACTTGGTATCGACGTCAAAGATACCTCCTCAGCGCGTCCTCGCGCTCCAACACATCTTTAAGTTGGTCTGCTGTAATCATTGTTTGTTTATTTTATTGTTTTGATAATTAACTAAGTAAACGCACCACTATCGGTGGCAAAAAAACCATAAAGAATCCAACGGTAAAACCCGCCAGCGTTTGCCCCGGCGTATGGGCTTTAAGTTCAATGCGCGACAGAGCGGTAAGTCCGGATAAAAGAACCATCAGCACTAACAATCCAAGCGGATTGATACACATGATGTAGGCATAGGCAAAAACACCTCCGGCAAGGCCACCAACCCCGGAGAGATGAGCACTTATCTTCCATCGGGTATTGATGAGTGTGATCACAAGTATTGAAAGCGTTGATCCCAGCCCCATAAACACCAGGAAAAGCGGCATCTTCAGGATTCTCCACATGAATAAAGTCCAGAACACATATGCAATGAGCGAAAAAATATAGGGCATCGTGCGCTGTTCTTTTTTCGAGATATACAAATCCTTAATTTGGCCGCTGCGCAGCATCATCAGGATGGGCATAGCAGGCATCAGTGCAGTAAAAACAACGGTTCCGCCTACCGCAAACCACTTCCAGATGGAAGTAAAATACATTCCCAGCGGACTTAACACCAGCAGGATAATTCCAAAGGTGGGCATCAACAGGGGTTGCAGGGCAAACGAAACGGCTTTATAAAATTTCAACATGAGATTATAATTCTTTACGTAACCGGGCTACCGGAATATTCAGTTGTTCGCGGTACTTGGCCACGGTGCGTCGGGCAATCGGATAGCCTTTGGTTTTTAACACTTCGACCAGCGCATCGTCGTTCAGGGGTTTGCGTTTATCTTCATTTTCAATACAATCCTGTAGAATTTTCTTAATTTCCCGGGTCGAAACCTCCTCACCGGAATCATTGGTCATCGATTCGGAGAAAAAATACTTCACCGGATACACGCCGAACTCAGTTTGGATATACTTACTATTGCTGACCCGCGAAATGGTCGAGATATCGTATCCGGTAATATCGGCTATATCCTTCAGAATCATAGGCTTCATGTACACATCGTCGCCTTCGAGGAAAAACTCGCGCTGGTAGTTTACTATGGCCTGCATTGTTGTGAGCAGCGTTTGATGACGTTGTTTAATCGCGTCGATAAACCAGCGGGCCGAATCAATTTTTTGTTTGGCAAACATCACCGCCTCTTTCAGGGCCGTATTCTTTTCTCCCTTTTGGTCGGTATAAGTCTGAAAAAGATCGTTATAGGTAGTGCTAACCCGTAAATCAGGAACATTGCTGTCGTTGAGATGAACGCGCAATTTCCCTTCATCGTTTTCGAGGATAAAATCGGGAACCACCGTTGTCATCGATTTTTCAAGCAGGTTGCCGCCCCAGGCATTACCCGGCTTGGGATTCAGATGCGCTATCTCGGTAATGGCATCGCGCAGCTCATCTTCAGTAATCGAAAGGTACTTAATGATTTTATCGTAGTGCTTTTTTGAAAATTCCTCAAAGTAATTTTCAATAATCTTCAGGGCTATATCCACTTCCCGCCGGTAGGTTTTACGCTCCAGTTGAAGTTTCAGGCAATCCTGAAGAGAGGTGGCTCCCACGCCTGCAGGATCAAATTCCTGAACCAACGAAATCATTTCCTCTACTTCCTCCTCGTTGGTGTTTACCCCCGATTGAAAAACGATATCATCCACCATCGATTCCACGGGTCGGCGAAGGTAACCTTCATCATCAATATTTCCGATGACATATTCTGCTATTACACGCTGTTTATCAGTAATACTCTGCAATCCAAGCTGTTCAATAAGATGCTCGTGAAATGTTTTTCCTATCGAAAAGGGAATATCTTCGTGTTTATCGTCTTTTGAAGAATTATTCGTCTTTAAGCGGTAATCGGGAATATCATCGTCCATCATGTATTCCTCCAGATCCATATCGTCGTTGTTACCACCGTCATCGTTCAGGTCATCATCGTATGTTTCATCGTCTTTTAGCTCCGCACCTTCCTCCAGAGCGGGATTTTCCTCCAGCTCCTGACGGATACGCTCTTCCAGCTCGAGGGTAGGCACCTCCAGCATTTTAATCACCTGAATTTGCGCAGGCGAGAGCTTCTGTTGCAGTTTTTGTTCTAAAGACTGTCGTAACATATCAATTTCTCAATAGGAAGTGCAAAGGTAGTTATTTTCGGGCAAATTCAAGGTCGATGCGTCCGAGGTACAATCCGCTTTTGGCCATTTGAGCAATCATGACCCTGCGTCCTGAGGCATTGGAAGTCGTCACATTTTCAAGCATCGAATGCGAATGGCCACCGATAATTACATCAATATTAGTTGTATTACGGGCAATGGTGAAATCGTTAACCTTGACTTCTGTCGAATCGGAGCCCAAATGTGACAAACAAATCACTACATCGCATTTTTTCTCTTTCTTCAAAAAATCGGATATTTCCCGGGCCTTTTTCACAGGATCTTCATACACCACACCTTCGTAGTTTTTTTCCATGATGAGTCCGGC
>JAVFAG010000162.1:0-4132 GCA_034002585.1 Paludibacter sp. | reverse complement strand
CACGAATAAACTTCACAACATCGATCTCGATTCCAAGATTATTGGCATTCCCAAGGTTCCGGGGACCATATCCGTACTGGCGATCGTTTTTTGAGAAATAGGCAAATTCAATCGGCGAATCG
This sequence comes from Paludibacter sp., assembly GCA_034002585.1. Classification (GTDB taxonomy): domain Bacteria; phylum Bacteroidota; class Bacteroidia; order Bacteroidales; family Paludibacteraceae; genus Paludibacter. Next base: position 4,010 of record JAVFAG010000162.1, on the reverse strand, counting down.
ATGTGCTTGTAAAATCCACCAATCATCAGTTGTTCGGTAGGTGAAGGAAAAAATTCCCACCGAAAATCGACATTATCAATCTTTGCTCTCTTTAAATCCGGGTTTCCATACTCGGTGTAATCTTCGTTGACAACCATATAGGGAACAATCTCGAAAAAACCCGGACGATTAATGGATCTGTAATAACTCAGTCGCCAGTTGGTATTCGCTACAGGTGAATACTTCAAATGAATATTCGGAATAATATCGTGGTACCGCTGTCCACCGTTCTGATCATGAACTAAGCTTTTAATGAGTAAAAAATAACCCTGATCGGTATATTCATATCGGACACCACTGATCAACTCAATGTTTTCCATCTGAAAGCGGGCTTGCACATAGGCCGAAGTAATATTTTCAAAGGCTTCATAATCTAAGGGCCCCATACTTCCTTTCGGATTTCCGACGTACCAACTAATCTGATGAATATCACCGATCGTTTCAAAATCGACTCCAAGCCGCTGATTCAGATTCAGGGGTTTCAATGAATATTCAATCCAGAAATTATCACGGCTTTTACTGCGGTGCAAGGCACCCGACTGCAGTGTTAACCGGAAGTTATCAACCGGCACTTTATAATCAGCATGAATAATTCCTGTCAGATCCCGGTCACTGTTGTGCTCCCACCGGTGTATGTTTCCATCCGAATCCACAAAAATATCATCCACGCCATTCACCCTGGTATTATCCATTTCGACATAAGCCTGAGCCGGACGTTGAAGCGCTGCAGAAGAGAATGCAGCACTCCAGTTAATGTTCAGCTGCGACCCAATGCGGTGCTCTCCCTGCAGGGTGGAGGCAAAAAGTTGTTGGTCGGTTAAACGCAAACGGGTTTGGTACGCTTCTGACACAGGCCATCGTACTGAGTAATCTGCTCAGAAAAAATGGACATGAAGTGGCTGGAATATTAGTTGGAAAAAACAAGGACGTAAATTTACCCACCTATTTTATTGAAAAAACGGCATGTATAGTCGAAACCTTCGACAGTCCACACTTACTTCCTGTTGAGAAAAATGTGAAGGTTTCGTTGCTGAAATCCGTTATTACCACCTTTAAGAAATCGCCCCGTTTCCTGAACAGCTACAAATTTCTTGATAAAAAGATTGAAGAATACGAACCCGATGTGGTAATAAATTTCTACGAATTGATCATCAGTCTGTTGTTTGAGATTAAAAAGCCAAAAACGATGTTTGTTTGCATCGGTCATCAGTATTTCTTTCTGCATCCGCATTTTCGATTTCCGAAGCCACGCAGGCCCGAGATAGCGGCATTTTTGTACTATAGCAGGTTAACCTGCCGGCGGGCGGATAAAATTCTGGCTTTATCGCTGGGTTCACCACCCCGTTACAATTCGGGAAAAATTAGTATTGTACCACCCTTAGTGAGAGAAGAAGTATTCGCATTCGAAACACGCAACGAAGATTTCATTGCCGGATATATTGTAAATCCTGCTTTTGAAGATCAGATAGTAGAGTGGCATCACACTCATCCTGCCGAAAAACTTCACTTTTTCGGCGATCGCAATCAGTCAGCTTCAACAGAGATTATCGACGCCACCCTGAGCTTTTCGAAGGTAAACGACCGCCATTTTCTGGAAGTACTATCCTCATGCAAAGCCTATGCTTCGACAGCCGGTTTCGAATCGGTATGCGAAGCCATGTACTTAGGCAAACCGGTAATGATGGTTCCTTCACATATAGAACAGTACTGCAATATGATAGATGCAGAACGAGCGGGTGCAGGTATCGGAAATACCGGCTTCGACCTGAGCGTATTACAAAATTACATTCCCCAATATCATCCCTCCCCGGAATTCAGGAAATGGGTGGAAAGTGCAGAAAAAAGAATTCTGGAGCAGTTAACCTGAAGGAATCAGGGAAAATCGATTTTCATTTTGTTAAATTCATAAAAAAACACTTTTGGCTATTGTTTATTAATAGACAAATGTCAATTTCAGCACATCAATCTAACCGAAACTATGAAAACTAACGAGCTGATCAGGAGTTGAACTTTAATCGCTTGCAAATAATTAAATGTGGAAACAATCAATGTTATTATAGAACGGTCGAAAGACGGATTATTTACCGCTGTACCGCAACACGATTATCCTGTAGGATTTTTCGGAACAGGCATTACAGTGGAAGAAGCAAAAATCGAACAGGGAATCAGGTCTTTTCAACAGGAACTGAGTCGTGTTGTATTTGTGTGATGATAAGTATACAGGCCAGGTACTTTATATAGTCTGTATTTCACTTCTTCCAATACCCCTGTGCTTCGGGCAATACTTTTTTAATATTCGCTATGCGCTTGTCATCCGAAGGGTGTGTGCTCATAAATTCGAGGACAGAGCCGCTGCCGTTGGCCGACATGCGTTCCCAGAACGAGAGGGCTTCGGCAGGATCGTAACCGGCCATGGCCATCAGTATCATCCCCAGGCGGTCGGCTTCGTACTCATGCTGGCGCGAATAGGGAAGCAGCACTCCGACCTGTGCACCAATGCCATACAGGGCATTGATACCCATGCGTGTCATGTCCGACTTGTTCGAAACCAGCAGATTTGTTACCGCAGCACCGTATTGAAGCAGCATTTGCTGACTTAGCCTTTCGTTGCTGTGTTTGGCCACCGCATGCGCAATCTCATGACCCATCACCACTGCAATGCCGGCTTCAGTTTTGGTCATCGGGAGGATACCTTCGAAAAACACCACTTTACCTCCGGGCATGCAGAATGCGTTGACGGTTGTGTCCTGTACGAGGTTAAATTCCCACTGGAAATTCTTAAGTTCGGCTTCAAGTCCGTTGGATTTCATGTAATCCTCAACTGCCTTCGAAATCTTCACTCCGGTGGCTTGTACCAGTGCTTTGTTTTTAAGATCTTTAGAAGCAGGTACCGAGTCGATAAACTGCTTATAACTTTGCAAACTCATGGTAAGCAGTTCTGCATCGTTTACCAGCAACAGCTGCTTACGGCCGGTTATCATCACATTTGAACAGGCCGCCAAAAATACTGCAGTCAGAATGTATAAAGCAATTTTTTTCATATTGTAAATATTTTTTATATGGTTGTATTGAACTCGTGTGCCTATATTTTCATAACCACAGATATACTAAATTAACATGCTCGTATCATACGCTACCTATTTGTCGTTGCAAAAATACTACTTTCTAGCGAATAATATCAACAATAGCAGTTGCCCAGAAATCTTCATCGTTGAGACTTTCGGCCATCACCAACTCATTGCCTCCTTCACTAAGGAATAACTCCTTGTAGTCGAGGCTGATTTCAACTATTGTTTCCAAACAATCGGCCACAAAGGAAGGAGCCACCACCAGAATGCGCTTTACGCCTTTAGCAGCAAGCTCCCGGATACGCTCGTCGGTAAAGGGTCCAATCCACTTGTTGGCAAAGCGCGACTGAAAGGAGACGCTGTAATCTGTCGTGCTAAGCTGGAACGCTGAAGCCAGTCGGCGGGAAGTTTCATAAGCCGCCGCTTTATAGCATTCACGGCCGTATTCGGGCATCGCGGTTTCACAGGCACATCCCGTACAGTGGTATTCAGGATGAATACGTTGCAGATGACTTTCGGGCAGACTGTGATAGGTAAAAATCACATGGTCGAAGGAAGCCGGATTATAACGTTTCATCCGTTCCACAAATGCATTTATAAAGGCCGGATGATCGTAAAATTGACGGATAAAATGAACATCCTTCACCTTTTTATTCAGCTTACGAATGCGGTTGAAAATAGTTTCGGTAGTGGAGTCGGCAAACTGGGGATACAGCGGCAGCACTGTCAGATGAGTAATACCATCGACGTGAATTTTCTCCATCACCTTCTTCAACGAAGGGCTACCATAACGCATTGCCGCATACACTGTATGTTCGGGCAACCGGTTTGCCAGCTTAAGTCTCAATCCAATCAAATGATGCAGGATGGGTGAACCTTCCGGTGTCCAGAGCCGACGGTATA
>JAVFAG010000161.1:0-4169 GCA_034002585.1 Paludibacter sp. | reverse complement strand
CACATCGATTCGCCGATTGAATTTGCCTATTTCTCAAAAAACGATCGCCAGTACGGATATGGTCCCCGGAACCTTGGGAATGCCAATAATCTTGGAATCGAGATCGATGTTGTGAAGTTTATTCGTGAAATTGGATTTAAAGCCAACTATACCTACACCTATTCAGCCATGAAAACCCCCAAGGTTTATTATACTGTGAATGAAAGGGGCTATACTGAAAAGCTTTTTAAGGATCAGCTTCGTCCATTAGTTGGACAGGCCGGCCATGTGGCAAACTTTTCACTGCTTTACAAGAATACCCGACGGAATATTGATGGCCAACTTGCATTGTCGTACACCGGCGAAAAAATTGTGATTGCGTCTCACTTCCTGAACTCCGATTATTGGCAGAAACCAATGTTACAACTCGATTTTTCAGGCGAAAAACGCTTTATGAACGGGCTGTCCGTTTTTATTAAAGCGACCAATCTGCTAAATACACCATCAGTAGAGTTTATTAAGACTCATAACGATGCTAACAATGAATTTCCATTCCAGTCGGCTGAATCGAATGAAACCATCATCCGCAGAATGAAGTACAATCGGGTTATCCTGACAGGAATACGCTATAAATTATAGAACAATTAATATTTTTAGAAAATGAGAAAAGCTCTCCGGTTAGTAGTAGTTGCCCTTGTTGGCATTTTTGTATTATCTTCCTGTGAAGATAAAGTGGATGTAAAGGGTCGTGAGTACCCTGCTGGTTCGGTTGTCTGGAAAAAAGACACGGTGGTAACACTTACCGATCACTATGTAATTCAGCCTAATAAATCGTTGTATATTGAGGAAGGAGTTACCGTGGTATTCAACAATCCCGCTGTTGGTCCCGAGTTTATTGTACTGGGTAACCTTTATTCCTATGGAACAAAAGAAAAACCAGTTCGGTTTACAGTTCCTGAATCGATGCGTACTGAAGAGAACCGTTTTGCCCGCACATGGGGCGGAATTATTTGTGGATACGAATCGCAAGAAGTGTTATTGTTGAATACGATTGTTGAATATGCAGGTGCACAGACTACCGAAACTTCAGCTTCTATTCAGTTTCAGCTTTTTAAGACCACTTCCGGTGAGGGAGTACCTGCCTTCCATGCCTGCAACACGAATGGAAAAGTGGTGATTAAGGATTGTACATTCCGCAACAATGCTGAGGATCATATTTATATCACAGGTGGTAAATCCATCATCAGTAATTCTGTATTTATCGCCAATGGTTTTGATGGTGGTGATGCCATAAATTATAAGTCAGGATGTTTAGCCGATGTGTCGTACAATCTGATTTACGATGCAAATTCAAATGCGGTTAAATTGTCGAATGCTGCGGCCCTCAATCCTCATTCACATATTTTTGTTTACAACAATACAATGGTGAATACCGGTTGGAGAAGACCATCGGTAAAAGGTGGATCTATCTGGTTGGAAGACAATGTTATTGCTGAGCTTTATAATAATCTTTTAGCCGATGTACGTTGGCCGGCTAAACGCGACAACAAAAAAACTCCCAATGCAGCTTGTGTTATAACTCCAAACTACTATTATTCATCAACTACACTTGGTGTTACACAAATAAAAGCCGACTCAGCATCGGGCAGGTTGATAGGAACCAACGATGTACTCAGTATGTCTGCCGGCGATAAAAATCCTGTTTTCAAGAACTTTACTCAGCAGGCAAATGTTAACCTGAATGCAGGGCCTACCGGTGAAGGCATTCCTACAGCATACAATAAAAGCTGGGATTTTCATTTGACATCGGGTTCGCCTGCTGCTGTTGGAGGAAAAACCAATTTTGTTCGTCATTGGGGTACAACCGGACTTGTTCTTGATGGTGTAGAGTACAAATCGCCGGCACCGGGATCACACTTTGGAGCTTTTCCTGTGAAATTGTAATTAATTTTTAAGTATTTGCCACTGGTATCAACTTGTTAGAGAAACCAGTTGATACCAGTGTGCAGTTAGTGTTTAATTCATTCAATCAGAGAGTATGTTCAGAATTAAAAGTTCATTCGTAATGTTTCAATTAGCGACTCTGTTAATAGCTGTAATAGTTGGTAGTTGCAGCCTGGGTAATGAGAACAGGGAAGGTAATTTTGCTGAGTATAATTTTATTGTTGCCAATGATTTGGGACGAAATGGTTATTACGAGCAGCGTGCAATTGCGGATCAGATGGGTCAGTATTCAGAAAAAATGGATATTGAATTTGTGGCAGCCGTTGGCGATATTCATCATTTTAATGGTGTTGCAAGTGTATCCGATCCTTTGTGGATGACCAACTTTGAACTGATTTACTCTCATCCGGGCTTGATGATTGACTGGTTTTCGCAGCTGGGCAATCATGAGTACCGTGGTAATACCCGGGCATGTATCGATTATTCGGCTGTCAGCAGAAGATGGATCATGCCCGACAGGTATTACACCCGCGTTGTTGAAGTGGATGACTCGACGACCCTGAGACTGGTTTTTGTTGATACCACTCCGATAATTGAGAAATACAGAAAAGATTCACTCGATTATCCGGATGCAGTGAAGCAAAACTGGATACGTCAGTTACAGTTTGTGGATAGCATATTAAGAGAAGCGAATGAAACCTGGACAATTGTACTTGGCCATCATCCGGTACATGCATACACAACAAAATCAGAAGGTGAAAGAAAAGATATCCGCGAACGTCTTGATCCTTTCCTCAGAAGACACAAAGTTGATTTTTATTTCTCCGGACACATCCATAATTTTCAGCACATACAAGCGGCCGGAAGCAGTGTGGATTATGTTGTCAACAGTTCAGCATCCCGTTCACGTCCGGTGGAGGCAATCGAAGGTACTGTTTATTGCAGCGATAAGGCCGGATTTACCGTTTGTTCAGTAAGCCACACGGCTTTCAGTATTAACTTTGTAGATTCCAAAGGGAAGGTGATTTATACGTATACAAAAGAAAAATAGTGGGTAGTGAGATTTATGTTACGTTGTAGTGCAGCTGAATTACATTACTGAAATTTGTTTGAGAAAAAAGTTCTTCAATAGCTTTGTTTCCCGGGTATCACTCCCCGCACATCGCCCCTTGGTTGTTCCACATCGCCCTTGTATCTTGGAATCAAATGGATATGCACATGCATCACACTTTGGCCGGCATCGCCTGCCACACCTTCCCCTTCAGCATTTTTCCATTGGCATGTTTATTTCGTTTCACGCCATCGCTGCCCCAGGTGCCCCATTGTTTAAAGAAGAAAGTAGAGCCCTGTTTCTCGCATTGTGCCTGAATTTGCAACACCCAGCCACGCATTGGCAGGTACTTCTCTTGTGCTGAAGTACTCAGCCATACGTTCGGCCCTTGTCGTAAGCAACTGATACCGGTGATGTGGAGTTGCCCGGATGGTATCCATTATTTTATCAATCCCATTGCTTTTAATCTGCGCGACATCACTTCAGCATAACAATGCGCACAACCGGAGGAATGCTTGGTGCATCCGGTTATGGGATTCCAGGTTTTGTCGGTCCATTCTATTTTGGTGGTTTTCATGGTTATTAAACTTTAAATGAATACTCTTTTATGTGATGTATATTCGCAACTTGTTTGTTGAAGTCGCCGATAATCTCAATTCGACCTGACTTAATCAGTACTTGAATTAAATCTTAGTAGAAAGATAATTTACCACCTTCCTTCAAAACATATTTTAGCGCTGAAATGTTGTTTGAAATTTTTCCGGCTATTATTTCACCTCTTCCATCGAGATGCAGGGCTTATTTCAGACCTACCTGTTGTATAATATTGTTTGCTGTTCTTTGTGGCACATCGTCCGATAGTCTACAGTGTACAGATACTGTTCCTGGCTTTGTAGGATGCCGGTAGGTTCTGTGGCATCCCTTCTACCGGGCGATCTGTTCATGAATTCGTAGAAAAACAATATCTTTACACAAAAATCGACAGGGTATGAAAGCATTATTCATAATAACAATTATTCTCCTGCTAGCTTCGCTGGTAAGTGTAATACGGATTGCCATTTATGGAGGCAGTTTTATTCGTCCCGATTTTAAGAAGGCACTCCATATTATCAACCGGGGAAATATGTTTGCCTTTCTCATAGAAAACAGGTTTTGGTACCGCTCCAATGTAGTGGGTTATTATCTTACCTGGGCT
>JAVFAG010000160.1:0-4235 GCA_034002585.1 Paludibacter sp. | reverse complement strand
ACTTAGCGGTCAGGTAGCGGCGCAGCGACATCATCAACTCACCCGGGTTGGCTTCCTGCGGACAGTAAGTGGTACACTCGCCACAGTAATAACATTCCCAGGGTTTGAGCGAGGCTTGAATTTCCTCTTCCAGACCCAGCGCACTCAGGCGTACCATGTTGCGGGGGAATGAGTTTTCGGTGGTCGAAAGTGAACATACTGCCGTGCAGTTGCCACAGTTGTAGCAGGCGTTAAAATTGACAGAACCGTATTTTTGCAGTTCTTTGCCAAAAGCAGGATTTATCGTTGCCATTACTTATTCAATTTGTAGGTGAAATACTCATCCATGTCATCTATATCTCCTACAAGCACTTGTCCGTATTTAACAAGCGAGCTCAGGTAATACATCACCTCGTGCGAGGGCATCTCCAGTTTTTCAGCCAGCTGCTTCACCGTAAGCTCGCCGTCCTTCAGCGCTTCGGTAATTTTCTTCTTCTGCTGGTTGAATTCCTTCAGTTGTTCCTTGGCCTGCTCTGGGATTCCTCCCAACTTCTCGCGCAGGTATTTTGCGGTTTTTCCTTTTTCTACTTCCATGTTTTTTTAGTTTTAAAAGAAATCAGGCCAACGCGTCGATCATACTCATTATCTCGGCACTCGAACAGGCTATCAGATCGATGGCATCGGGTTCGCATACCGGCGTACACATACCACAACCCTTGCAAACCGAGTTGTTGATTTGAGCAATCGTGCGGCCGTCTTTTTCGATTTTCAAAATAGCGTCGAACGGACAAGCTTCTTCGCAGGCACCACACCAGGTACATTTGTCTTCGTTGATGATAGCTATGAGCGGCTCTGTTTCGAGCTCTCCCTTGCTAACAATCGAATACGATTTGGTGGATGCTGATAGAGCTGAATTTACCGATTCGGCAATATTCTTGGGTCCCTGGCAGGCTCCGGCAATAGTGATACCGTCGATCACCGTTTCTACCGGACGAAGTTTCATATGCACTTCGTTGAAGAACTGATCGCGGCCTTTGGGGATCTTAAATAGTGAACCCACTTTGTTGTCGGCACGGGGCACCATTCCGGTTACCAGTACCACCAGGTCGGCAGCAACTTCCAGCTCTTTTCCAGCAGTCAGGATATCGTTTATTTTCACGATGGTCTTGTTGCCTTTCGGTGTCACAGTCGGTGGTCCGTCTTCGTACGATTGCAGGTAGATGTCGCCATTGCGCAACGAATCGGCATACAGCAATTCCTGTTTTCCGTAGGTGCGCAATCCACGGTTGAAATGGAAGTTGTTTATTTTTCTGAATTTCTCTTTAGCGGTGACAGCGGCATGAATGGTCGATGTACAGCAATTGCGCGAGCAATAGGTATTACCGCCTTCTTCCTGGCGACTTCCCACGCAGTAGATGTAAGCGATGTTGTGCACTTCTTTTCCTTTGTGCATCAGCTTGCCTTCCTGGGTGTCGATCATGCGCTTAAATTGCGGCAGGGTAATCACATTATCGGAAGTAGCATAGCCAAACTCGCCATAGGCCGGCGTGTACGAGTCGAAACCGGTAGCCATGAGTACCGAACCTACGTTGAAAGTGAGTTCCTCGGCCTGTTCGGAGAAATCAATAGCACTACATACTTTTTCGCATTCACCACAGCGGGTACAGGCTTTCATATCGATCACCGGAGTCTGCGGATATTCGCTCGGGTAATTTTTGTAGATGGCTTTGCGGTTGCTCAGGCGGAAGTTGAATTCGTCGGGCACTTCAACCGGACACACTTCAATAGCCCGTTTCAGGTCTTCCGGATGACAGCTTCCCTTCACATAACGAGGCGTCTTGCGCACGGTAAGTTCGATATTTCCAACCGAACCTTTGTTTCCAATCAGTTCGCTGTTGGTCAGGATGGTGATGTTATCGCGTTTAAGCAACTCGTTGTACAGGCGGGTGGTCATTTCCTTACCCGTTTCAGTAGTTGTTGAAAGGGTATCCCACTGGGCCACACGACCTCCCACAAAGGGTTCCCGTTCGATCAGAATTACTTCGCAGTCTTTGTCGGCAACCGATAAGGCCGCTTTCATACCTGCCACACCAGCACCTACCACCGCAATGCGCTTTTCAGCTTTGATTTTCGGCGAAACCAGGGCTTCAGCATAATGCGCTTTAGCGATGGCCGCTTTTACAAGGTGAATCGCCTTTTCGGTAGCACCCATCTTATTATCGGAATGGGCCCACGAAGCCTGTTCGCGGATATTGGCGTGAACGTAAGTGTATTTATTCAAATCGGCCCGTTCGGAAACGTTGCGGAAGGTAGTAAGGTGAAGTTTTGGTGAACACGATGCCACCACTACACCATCCAGGTTGTGTTCTTTAATATCTTCCACCATATCGCGCTGGTTCGAATCGGAACAGGCAAACATGGTCGTTTTCGATAAAAACACGATTTCATCTCCCGAAACGGCCTCGCGTACTTTCTCCACGTCCACATAGTCGGAGATATTTCCTCCGCAATGGCATATATATACGCCTATTTTCTTTTTGTCTTTCATACGTGTTGAATTAAGTAACTGATTGCATCGGAAGAGGCTGAACCAGCCGAGAGAATAGAATCGGGAATGTCCATCGGGCCGGTAGCAGTACCAGCCACAAAAACGCCGTCGATACTGGTTTTGGAAGGATTGGCCAGCGGATCGCTTTGTCCCACAAAATTGAACTGATCCATGTATAGGGTTTCGCCTTCGAACAGTCCGTCGATACCCTTTGGAGGCACCACACCGGTAGAAAGTACCACCATGTCGTGATCGGCTTCCATCAGTTTGCCGGTATTAATATCTTCGTAACGAAGCGTCAGGTTGCCGTTTTCTTTTTCGGTGATGCGGCCGATTTTTCCTTTTACGAAATTCACACCCATGCCTTTGGCCTGTTGGTAGAACTCTTCAAACCCTTTCCCAAACGAACGAATGTTGATGTAGTAGATGGTGACGTCGGCCATTGGCAGCGCGCCCATCAGGAGTTGTGCTTGTTTGATGGAATACATGCAGCAGATCTGCGAACAAATCGGATTTCCGACGGTGGCATCGCGGGAACCAGCACACAGTACATAGGCTAATTTGTCAGGCATCTTTCCATCGCCCGGACGAAGAATGGTGTTAAACGGGCGGGTAGGAGCGAGCTGACGTTCCATTTGCATGGCGGTAAGCACGTTTTTGAAAGTGCCATAGCCATAGCGCGGCATCTTTTTCGGATCGATCAGATCGAAACCGGTAGCTAAAATTACTGTGCGCACGTGCAGGTTCATCGTTTCAGGCTCCATGGTGAAGTCGATGCAGTTGGTAGGGCATACCTTTTCGCAGGCACCACAGAGGGTACAATTTTCAATATCGATGGCAGCCGCTTTCGGACTGGCGATGCTGAAGGGGATAAACGCAGCCTTGCGACCCACGAGTCCGTACTGATACTCATCGCTCACACTTACGGGGCAGGCCTGTTCGCAGAGCTGGCACGAAGTACAATCGGCCACGTGCACATATCTTGGTTTTTTCGTTACTTTCGCTACAAATTCGGTATCGCTCACCTTACGGATATTTCCCACTTCCGTTCCCGTGAAGATGGTAATATTCGGATGGCGCGATATCTCGGAGATTTTCGGAGTAGTGATACAGGCCGAGCAGTCGAGGGTAGGGAATACCTTGCTGAGCATGATCATTTTACCACCCACCGATAAATCTTTTTCCACGAGCAGCACTTTGAAACCCGTAACGGCCAGGTTGAGAGCAGCCTCTCCACCCGCAATACCGCCACCGATGACCAGCGCGTCGTAGGTAATATTTTTTATCGTGTTTTCCATTTAATTATGCAGTGTTTTAAGTAAATACTCATTAAAGCTTTTTACCTGTTTTACAAAGGAAGCACTACACACCGAACAGATGGCCGCCATGCGCAGGCGGGCGGGATCCAGTTCTTTTTCTTTCATCAGATTGTGTGTTTTCGAGACCAGATTACCGGTTTTTTCGGTACACGACTCTCCATATACACAGTCGCTACCATCGGCTGCAATGAAAACGCCGTCGAAGCCTTTTTCGTAGGCATATAAAATCCAGCTCGGTTTAATGGCGCTGGAGCAGGGGACTGAGATGGTATAGACGGTTGGAGGATAATGTAATTTCAGAAGTCCTGCCATATCAATGGCAGGATCTGAAATTTTTTCGGTGGAAAATACCAGGATTTTCGCACTTTTTTTGTTGAAATCGCCCATGG
>JAVFAG010000159.1:0-4314 GCA_034002585.1 Paludibacter sp. | reverse complement strand
GCTGCACCTCACGACAGTCGCTATCGAGCTTAGAAAGCAGCGGCAACAGGTAAGCCAGCGTTTTACCAGTCCCGGTGGGCGATAACAAAATAGTTTCGGGATGGTTGGGTATCACTTTCCCCGCTTCCAGCTGCATGGGGTTAAGCGAGATAATTCCTAGTTTGTCGAGAATAGCCTGTTGATTCATGGCACAAAAGTATCAAAAAAAACACTACTTTTGACTCCGTTGTACGATTGGTCACAACAATTCCTGTAAATATTTAATAAACTAACATCCTGAAAAAATCATGACAACCATTTTAATTACACTTTACAACAAGTTGTGTTACTGGATTCCGGGTTTTCGAAAACTGAGCCGAAAATGGATGTATCAGGCTATGGGGCACTACATCAAACAGGATAATTGGAAATTTATGAATTATGGCTATGCTCATCTGGAGGATAATGAAAGTCCTCCTGTTCTTGATGAAATAGATGAAGTGAACCGTCTGTCATATCAGTTGTACAATCATTTAACAACTGATTTGGATCTGGCCGGCAAACATATGCTCGAAGTAGGCAGCGGCAGGGGTGGAGGTGCCTCCATGATTAAAAAATACCATCAACCGGAGAAAATGGTGGGTCTCGATTTTTCCCGTGCAGCCATCAAATTGTGTAACCGCAATCATATTGCCGAAGGCCTTGCATTTATCGAAGGAGATGCCGAAAATATTCCCTTCAGTACAGGAAGTTTCGATGTGGTCATCAATGTGGAGTCCTCACATTGTTATTCTTCCATGAAAGGTTTTTTAAACGAGGTGCTGAAGGTGCTCAAGCCCGGTGGTCATTTCCTGTTTACCGATTTTCGCAAACCTTACGAAATTGAAGATCTCGAAGGAATGATTGCCGCTTCAGGCCTCGAAGTACTTACAAAAAGAGATATCACTCCGAATGTGCTCAAAGCCCTGGATGAAGACCACGATCGCAGGATGCAAACAATTGTACAGCATGTCCCCAAACCGTTTATCAGTCAGTTTTACGAGTTTGCAGGGGTGCGGGATTCAATAATTTACAGGCAGTTGGAGGCAGGTGGGATGATCTACCTGAGTTATGTTATGCGAAAAACCATTTAAAAGTAGAACAAACCATGAAATTACACTTCACAAAGCAACATGCAATTCTAAGCAGCCTGTTATTACCTGTCGCCTGTTTTGCAGGAAATAAAACCCAACATCCCAATGTACTTGTTATAATTGCCGACGATTTGGGCTGGGGAGATATTGGATACAACAATCCGGCACATGTGTATACCCCGAATCTGGATCGATTGGCCGCAGCCGGAGCCAGCTTCTCAAGGCACTATGTGATGCCGCAAAGCACACCGACCCGTGTTGCTTTATTTACAGGGCGTTATCCGGGACGTTTTCCCTACAGTGGTAAAGCGGCCACCAATGCTAAGTGTTTTGATGCAGGTACGCCCACCCTGGCTACTATGTTGAAAGCAGAAGGATACCGCACTTATATTGCCGGAAAATGGCACATGGGTTCCGATTCACTCAATGGTCCGCAATTTCATGGCTTCGACGAAAGTTATGGTTCGATAGCAGGTGCCTGTGGTATGTACGATCACCGCTATCGTCGGGGAAAGTACGAACAAACCTGGCACCGGAATCAAAAGCGTATAAAGGGAAATGAAGATGGAGTGCATGTGACTGATTTAGTGACCAGAGAAGCACAACGGGTGATTCGTCAACAATCGGCAAATCCGTTTTTCATGATGCTGACCTATCACGCACCCCATACACCCCTCGATGAGCGCGGTGATTTTACAGAAGTACCTACCCAACGCGACCCGAATAATACCGAACGGTGGTTAAATGAAGATAAAATAAAGTGGTTCAACGATCCTGCAGGAAAGATTCAACGGGAACCGGACCCGGAAAAACGACTCTTTTTAGCAGCCGTTTACCACCTCGATGATGCAATTGACCGTGTTATCGCAACGCTGGAGGAAGAGCGAAAGCTGGAGAATACCCTCATCCTGTTCTCCTCCGACAACGGACCGCAGGTAAATTGGTCTGGAAATGCTTATCCCAACGATTTAAAGCTGACTGATTTCAATCAGCCCATCCCGATGCGTGGCTCAAAGCTGGATGTGTATGAAGGAGGCATTCATGTCCCCGCATTTATGTATTGGAAAGGAAAAATAAAGCCGAAAAAGCTGACTACCCCGGTGCACATTATCGACTGGTTTCCTACCCTTGCTTCTGTCGTAGGGCATCAGAAATCCAAAGATTATCAGCTGGATGGCTTGGATTTATCGCCCGTAGTGTTTAAAAACAGACAGTTACAACCGAGAGATTTATACTGGATTTGGGATACTGCCATCAACCGGTGGGCATTGCGTTACGGAGACTGGAAAATCGTGAAGTATGGAAAAGGCGAGCCAACACTTGTAGAATGGAGTTTATACAATTTAAAAGACGACCCTGCCGAAAAAAACAATTTAGCGAAATCGCATCCAGAAAAAGTCAAAGAATTGCACGAGCGGTTTTTGGTGCAGCGCGCTAAAGATTCGAAGTAAAAAAAAACATTGGTTGACAAACTATGGTCAAAAAACTAAAAATTATAAACGCTAATCACTGTTTATTAAATGATTAGCGTTTTTAGTTGTACCCGGAGCCGGGATCGAACCGGCATGGAAGTGAATCCACTGGTGTTTGAGACCAGCGCGTCTACCAATTCCGCCATCCGGGCGTTATGGATGTGTTGTAATTGGAGATGCAAAAGTAGTGGTTTTTTTGATTCTGGCAATAGCAGTTACTGATTTTTTATTGCAACTTTCAAATAAACGAATAATGGATGCCCTCCAATTTTAATTCAGTTGAATTGTGTTTAAGATTATTTAAGTCTCTATGGAGCTAGCTTAAATGCTATCAAAAAGTGGCATTAAATTCAAAATGATACCCCGGCATTGCACATTAACGAAAAATTTCTCCAATAAATTATGCTATAAAACATATTTTATGTACTTTTGTGCCCGAATTCAACTTAATACATGTTGAATTGAACATAAGTCGGAAACTTTATTACTTTATTATCTAAAAATGAGCTTTAAACCAGGTAAATGGAATGTCGCAGTTGACGTTCGTGATTTTGTGCTAAACAATGTGTCACCCTACGATGGCGACGATTCGTTTCTTTGTGGACCAACCCAGCGTACCAACGATCTGTGGCAAATCTGTAAAGATGCTATCCGTGAAGAATTATCCAACAATGGCGTACGGGCTATCGACAACACAAGGGTTTCGACCATTACTTCGCATGCCCCGGGTTATATCGACCAGCAAAAGGAATTAATCGTGGGCCTTCAGACGGATATGCTGCTGAAACGTGCTATGAAGCCTTACGGTGGTTATGCCGTGGTGGATAAGGCCTGCTCTGAACATGGAGTAGAGGTGGACCCGCAGGTGAAGGAGACGTTTACCAAATACGTTAAAACGCACAACGACGGGGTATTCGATGTATATACCAACGAAATCCGCACTTACCGCTCGCTGGGTATCCTTACCGGTCTGCCCGATAACTATGCCCGCGGTCGTATCATTGGCGATTACCGTCGTGTGGCACTGTATGGGATCAATAAACTCATTGAATTTAAGAAGGCAGACCTCGAAAACCTGGTTGGTCCGATGACCGATGCCCGTATTCGTGTACGCGAAGAAGTGGCCGAGCAAATCAAAGCGCTTTACGATATGATTGAAATGGGCAAATCGTACGGATTCGATTTGAGTCGTCCGGCCGAAACAGCTCAGGAAGCTATTCAGTGGGTGTACATGGGTTACCTGGCTGCCGTTAAGGAACAGGATGGTGCTGCTATGTCGCTGGGAAATGTGTCTTCCTTCCTCGATATTTATATTGAAAAAGATATTGCCGAAGGTAAAATTTCGGAAGAATATGCTCAGGAGATGATCGATCAGTTTGTCATGAAACTGCGAATGGTGCGTCACCTCCGTATGGAAGCCTACAACGAAATCTTTGCCGGTGACCCGACCTGGGTAACTGAGTCGATTGGTGGTTTGATGGCTGATGGTCGTCATAAGGTAACCAAAACGTCGTTCCGCTTCCTGCAGACTTTATACAATCTTGGCCCATCGCCCGAGCCGAACATGACGGTGCTGTGGTCGGAACATCTGCCCGAAAACTTCAAGAAATTCTGTGCGAAAGTGTCGATCGATACTTCGTCGATTCAGTACGAAAACGACGACCTGATGCAGGAAACCCGTTGCAGCGACGACTACGGAATTGCCTGCTGCGTATCGTTTCAGGAAATCG
>JAVFAG010000158.1:0-4418 GCA_034002585.1 Paludibacter sp. | reverse complement strand
TCAATATTGCCCATCCATTGAAGAAAAAAGCAAATCCTGTAAGCGCTGCGAAGTGCCATTTTAAATCCCCAAAAGAGCTTCCTTTAAGAAAAATAAACCGAAGCACTTCGACCATATAGCGCAAGGGACTTAAGCGGCTGACAAGCTGTACCCAATCGGGCATGCTACTGACAGGTGTATATAAACCGCTGAGAAAGATAAAGGTAATTACAAAAAAGAACATCATAAACATGCCTTGCTGAACAGTGTTGGCATAATTCGAAATGACCAGCCCCAGGCCTGAAAAGGCGAGTACAAAAACGGCTGAAAAAAGATAAATAAGCATATAACCACCTACCGACACCATCGAATAAAACATCCAGGCAACAAAAAAACAAATGGTGAGAACGATAAATCCAATGATCCAATAGGGAATTAACTTCGAAAGGATAACCTCCAGCCGGGTGACAGGCGTAACATTTAATTGTTCTATAGTTCCCTTTTCCTTTTCTCCAACAATGTTCAGAGCCGGAAGAAAGCCGGTCAGCATGGCAAGCATCATCATCATTATGGCGGGAACCATGGTGTATTTGTATTCCAGATATGGATTGAAATCGTAGCGGGGAACTACTGCCATTGACGGTGCAGTAATTCGGGCAGTAGTGGTCAGTTCTTCGGCATGTAAATCAGTTGAAAACTCGTTGAGGATACTGCTCAGGTATGAGCTGCTTAATCCTCCCTTCATTCCGTTTACCGTATTGGTCGCAATTAACACCGAAACATTCTGCTGAGTCATCAGGTCTTTCTCAAAACCTGCCGGAATATCGAGTATCAAATCGGCATTATCCTGCTCTATACTGTACAACGCTTCACGGTAGGTATCGGCAACTTCAGTAAGATGAAAGTAGCCAGAAGATGTTACCTGTTGGGTCAATCGTCGTGAAAGGCTGCTATGATCTTTATCCACAACGGCCAGATTGAGGTTTTTCACTTCAAAATTGGCTACCAGAGGAAACAGCGCCAATGATACAAATGGAAGCATAAATACCGCCCTGGGTAAAAATTTATTCCTTTTTATCAGGAGAAATTCCTTTTCCAACAAATACTTTATTTTCATGTTTGCCTCCTATTCCAACCGGTACCTGAATTTTTTAATACTTACTCCAATCAACAGGATGGCCATACCCAGCAACACGCTCAGTTGTGGCAGAATCGCTTCAAAGCCCAGCCCTTTTATCATAATTTTTTTTACCCCGATAATGTACCATTTAGCCGGAATTACCTGCGATATCCATTGAAAAAACACAGGCATATTCTCAACCGGGAACATCATCCCCGAAAGCATGATTACGGGTAACATCAGCACCATTCCTGAAATGAGTAAAGCTGTTTGTTGATTATCGACTACAGATGAAATAACCAATCCAAGTGATAAATTAACCAGAATATAGACCAGTGATAGCATTAACAACCAGAAAAGACTTCCTGCAACCGGTACTCCCAAAATAAATACGGATATCAGCAGGATAGTGGTCAGATTGATAAGCGACAGCACAAAATACGGGATCGTTTTTGCTAAAATGATGTGTGATGGCTTAACCGGTGATACCAGCAAAACCTCCATTGTACCCATTTCTTTTTCCTTAGCAATAGAAATGGAAGTCATCATGGCACAAATAAGCATCAAAATCATTCCCATCACGCCGGGTACGAAATTATAGGCACCTTTCATCGTCGGATTGTACAATAACTTTACCTGCGGTTGAATCTGAAATGGAATGCTGACCATTTGCAACATTTCCTGCTGTTGTTGTGCGAGTATCGCACTTGAATAGCCTACTACCGATTTTGCAGAATTCGGATCAGTTCCATCTGCGATAAGCGCCACCTGTGCTGTGCCTGTATGCAATATGTTCTGGTAACAATTCTCGCTGAACGCTAACACCATTTTCACTTCTCCCTTTCGAAACTGTTCATTTATTTCATCGGAAGTTTTCAACATTCTCACCACCGTGAAATACTCACTGGCATTTAGTTTTTCTATAACAGCTCTTGTAAACAAGTCATTAGAAGGATCGTAAACCGCAACTTTGGAGTTTTTCACCTCCGTAGTAATGGCATAGCCAAACAACATCAGCATCAACACCGGAAGTGCCAACAGGATAGCCGTGGTGGTTTTATCCCTGAAAATATGGTAAAACTCCTTTCTTACAAAGGATAAAAATGGACTCATTTTATTCTCCTTTTCTCGATGCATTACGCGCCAACTGATGAAAAACATCATCCATGGTTTTTGCGTTGAAATCTTTCCTGAGTTGTGCCGGACTGTCCATTGCAGCTATTTTTCCATCCACCATAACAGATACCCGGTTGCAATATTCGGCTTCATCCATGTAATGGGTGGTTACAAAGGCAGTAATACCACGATCAGTAGCTTCATATATCATTTCCCAAAACTGACGGCGGGTCACAGGATCAACACCTCCTGTGGGTTCATCTAAAAACACAATCCGGGGTTGATGTAATATGGCTACCGAAAAGGCCAGCTTTTGTTTCCAACCCAATGGAAGTGAATTTACAAGTGTATTTCTTTCTGACTCAAAGCGCAGGCGTTGCAAAAGCTCCCTGGTTCTGATTTGAATTTCATTCTTAGGAACACCATAAATTCCTGCATACAAGCGAATATTTTCGGCAACAGTTAACTCATTGTAAAGGGCAAATTTCTGACTCATGTAACCAATGTTCTTCTTTACCAGCTCTGTTTGAGTGGCAATATCAAATCCGGCAACACTTGCCTTTCCCGAGCTGGGCTGACTCAGCCCGCACAACATGCGCATAGCAGTGGTTTTCCCAGCTCCGTTGGCACCCAGAAAACCGAAAATCTCACCTTTCTCCACTTCAAACGAAATGTGATCGACGGCCGTAAAGTGACCAAAACGCTTGGTGAGCTGCTCTGCTACGATTACATTATTCATTTTATTGATTCGATAATTCCATAAAACAATCTTCTATTCCCGGTTGTATCTCCCGCACATCGACCTGCTGATGGCCCATTTGTTGCAACTGAAGCCGCAAATTTTCAACGGGATTGGATTGCGCTTCATTTTTCAGGGTGATGTGATGACTATCACCAAAGGCATAACAGCTGTCAACAAAGACTAACCCCCGAAGGTCTTTCAACAATTGCGACATCGACTGGCTGTGAACGGCAAACAATCGTTTACGAAAGCCGGCAACGATGCCTGAAGGAGTATCGATACTCAGAAAGCTTCCCCGCTGAATCAGCGCAATCCGGTCGCACAGTCCTGCTTCATCCATGTAAGGTGTGGAAACAAGTATGGTTATACCCTGTTGTTGCAACTTTTTCAGCATTCCCCAAAACTCCTTCCGCGATACCGGATCGACACCCGTAGTGGGCTCATCCAGAAAAAGAACGGTGGGTTTATGAATCAACGCACAACTCAGTGCTAACTTTTGCTTCATTCCTCCCGATAATTTACCAGCTCTGCGATGCTTAAAAGGCTCTATTTGCTGATAAATATCCCTGATAAGATCATAATTCTCCTGAATGGAAGTATTGAAAACAGTTGCAAAAAATTCCAGATTTTCGGCTACCGTCAAATCCTGATACAGCGAAAAACGGCCCGGCATATAGCCTACACATTTCCGGATGGCGGCATAGGATTGCACCACATCCAGTCCGTTCACCGTGGCAGTGCCTGCATCGGCGAGTATAAGGGTGGTAAGTATCCGAAAGAGTGTGGTCTTACCGGCACCGTCCGGACCAATCAGTCCGAAAATTTCCCCCTTTTGAACTTCAAAACTGATTTCGTTTAAAGCCGGTGTTTTGCCGTAACTCTTACGGATGTTGCTACAACTGATCATTTACTTAATTCTCAGATAACCATATTGTCCGATTTTCAGGTAGCCATCGTTCTGCACCGCAACTTTCACAGCATACACCAGATTGGCTCTTTCGTCGCGGGTTTGTATGGTTTTGGGAGTAAATTCCGATTTGGAGGATATCCAGGTAATGGTACCCTTGTACGGTTTCAGCTCATCTTCCCCGTAATCGGCCAGCACCTGTACCTGTTGTCCTGCCTTTACCTGCGAAAGCTGATCGGCCGTAATATAGGCCCTGAACAGCATTTTGTGTGTATCACCTACCTTAAACAAGGCTTTTCCGGCAATTGCCAGTTCTCCCTTTTCGGCATATTTCACCAAAACAGTACCATTAACCGGACTGCAAATTCTGCATTTCGCAAGTTGATCATCGAGCTGTCGAATCTGAATTTCCAGGGCCTGATTTTCGTGCGAAAGGCTCTGAAGAGTGGTCTCCAGTGTGGAACGGGAAGCAGTGAGTTGTTTTTCCAACACCGCTACCTGAGCTGTCAGATCGTCGAGTTGCTTGCTTGTGCCGGCTTCAGCCTTCACCAGTT
>JAVFAG010000157.1:0-4532 GCA_034002585.1 Paludibacter sp. | reverse complement strand
TCCGGAATTCCGCCATGCAGATAGAGCAATACAGGCTTTGTTGAATCAATACTCTGAATAAACATCCCTTGTTTGGCTCCATTGATAGTTACAAATATTTTTTCGGAGATGCTTCCTGCCAAAACACTACCCTCTTTATTTACAAATGGCCGTGGCTTCCCCGGGCTGAGGAAAATGAAAACGCCGATTGCCAGAAGCAGAGCTGAGAATAAAATTGATAAGACAATTAACATAAACGGTTTTCTTTTTTTCATGAAAGAACAATTGGTTGAGCTATGTTCGTTGACTTACCAGTTTATAATACGGCAGTAAAAATGTCGGTTCAAATCCAAGCTTTAGTGCCAGTTTATAGGAGTTGACATTTTGCATCCGACAAGCCCAGACAGGCTCATATCCATTTTCGAGACAATAGTCAATAAGCGCAACACAGGCATGTATAGCCAGCGCTTTGCCTCTGAATTCGGGCCGCGATTCAATGCCAAGTTCCAGCTTATCGCCCTGTATAAAAGCAGAAAATGCTGTTGAAGCAGGTTTGCCTTTGTATAAAATGCTAAATGCCACCGCATGCTGGCTGAAATCATCCGCATTTCTCCAGAAATATTTGGGCACAACTGTTCCTTCAATTTTTTCGAAGAGCTCTTTATCGGTACGAACCAATTCATGGTTTTCGAACCTGAAACTTTCCTTAAAGCTAAAATACGCTTCTTTGTTAAATTTGAAATTCACACGCGTACTGAGCTCAATTTTATTGTGTGGCTTATCTCCGGCTACATCTTCCTCCGGGATGGTGTTGTGCTTAAAAAGTTCTGCCAGTTTTTTGTTCCAGGAAGACGGGTAAGCCTGTAGCCATTCAGTTTTTGAACGGGAATTATCCTTATTGAAGGCATAGCTCAACAAACCGGCATTAAATTCCGCATTCGTTTCATCACCAAAAAGCAAGGACATGCCATAAGGGTGATACACTAAAAAGGTGGTTGGATTATCGGTATCATCCACAAAGATGCGTCCGTCGATTTTTTGTTCTGCCATGGCCAGCGCAAACAGGTGATTGATATCGACACCTTTAATTGCCTCAATGGCAATATAATAGAGACTTGCGCTTAACAGTTTCATGTTCAATTGTACTTTATTTCCTTCAGTTTAAACTCTCCATAGTTTAAATCTCCTTCGGGATAGTTATAAATCATATCGGCCGATGCTGCGAGGTAGTATCCGTTGACCGGTTTATACGCCTTGATGGGAGTCTGCCAGGGTACACGGGCCATAGGTCCTTTGTCGGAGTAGGCATACCGGTCGTTGGAGATAAAGTTAACCAACTGGTGTTTTTCGTTAAAAATCAGGTTTGCATGGATGGTAATCTGATTGTGTGTAAACGAACACATCACCTGATTTCCATTGGTTTCCAGCCACTGAATTCTGCTATCGATTAACGTAGCCGGTGCCATACAGCACATATCATTGAAAAAAGTGACGGTCTCCGAAACATCCATTTCATTTCCTTCGGCATATTGCACCCTGAGCAACGACAGCAACCGAATATCCATCACTGCCGTTCCGTTTTTATAATGATGGTAACCTGCCACCGGAAGTCCTTTCATGCGTGCATCCATAAAAAACAATCGTGATGGGACCGCCATAAAATTATGTTGCTCACAGGTGAAAGGCATCCATTCCGATTGCTCATCCTTTCTGATTTTGCCATCAAATTCAGCTTTGAAATGCTTCACTTTGGGCTTACCGATACTTCCGGAGAGCCGGATATAGTTTTGCACAGGAACAGGAAGGTGCTGAATATCAGCTTCGGTCAGCAATGAAGTATCCATTCGTGAACTTGCTGCAGCGACTTTCACATCTTGTCGATAAACTGATTTATAGGCAACGGATGCAATGGCAAGCCCACAGACCGCTAAAATGAGGAGATTCGGAATCATACCGTAGCGGGCATCGCTCCAGGTTGAGATAAGTAAACCCGATGACATAAAAACCGCTGCTGTAGCCGGAATAAACCAATATTCGCTGATAAATAACATCACAGCTGCGAGCAAAAAAAGCATCGTCACTATAGCCCACAACACACCCATCGGTTTGGAAATGGCAGATTGTAACGGAGCCATTTCGGTAAACTGAAAAGCTTTCAGGAAACCCAACAGATGGATAAGCCCGTGCAACACCAGAATTAACGAAAAAAAGAACTTCATTGTTGAATGTTTTTAGTCATAATATTTTCCTTGCTGATATACCGGTCATAAATAAACAAGCCGATTGTTAGTATCATCACAGCAATCATACCGGCCAAACCGGGCATTCCCACCAACAAATCATTCCCGCCGGTAATTGGAATTATCGAGATGGTAGCTGTGGCATTCATTGTTCCATGTGCAATTGCAGCTGCGATAACCGATTTCGATTTGATGGTAAAATAAAGTAACAGAGGAGTTAACAAAATACATAGAACCGTCATCATTAACACCCCGATTTGTGGATGTTGAGGATAATTATGCCCCATCAGAATAAGCGGAGCATGCCAGATTCCCCATATTGATCCGATGAGCAGCGATGCTTTCATAAAATTCATAGTTCGGAACTGGTACAGTAAAAATCCCCGCCAGCCGAGCTCTTCGCCATAAGCAGCCAACCCGTTTACCGTAATTCCGGCAACAAGCCCCATCAGTAAAATTAACCAAATCGGGCTCACGGGTAGCGTCGCCAGTTGCACTTTCATTTCTTCGAGTTGCTCCGGCGAGGTCATAGATGCAAAACGCTCGGCCAGTCCGGTCATATCGGGATTATACGAAACACCCGGAAACAGTAAACTCACACCCAGGGTCAGAAAAGCGGAAAGCGGCATTATCAGCCAGGCGGCAAAAAACCATTTATTGATTTTGAAGGAAATCTGCATATCGGAACGCAGTTTTTCTTTAAAAATCAGCTTTTTAACAATAACGACCGACAAAGCAGGCACAAACATGTAGGTGGCACCCAGAATGGTGTAACTGATTGTACCAACCGCGCCGCCTGTAAGTAATTGATAGGCCGCAGCCATCGAGAAACTGATAACAAAAGTCAGGATCAGAAATAAAGTGGTTTGATTGAATCGTTTCATACGGTAATTATTGTTTTTTAACGGTCGTATGGAACTCGCATGCCAACATTACCATAACCTTGGATGTGAAGCGTTTACAAGCTCGTTTCATACAGCAAGGAATTAAATGTTAATTAGCGAGGAATATTTCGGTACAAATATAGGCAGGTTGATCAGTACTATGAAATATTAATCGATGAATGACGGAAAATCGCCTGTGAATTTTCATTTCGGGTATATATTTTTCATTTAGCTCAATTTTTCACCTCGTAATAAGCAAGTTATCTAAAAATGTTGTATCTTTGCAACACTAAAATTAGTGGATGTTTAAACTTATTTCGGATTTGGTAAAGTAAATAATCATTGTTGCATCTGCAGCTATGATTATACCTTCGTTTTCTCAGGCATTTCCTTGTCTGGGTGATTTATCATTATTTTAAAAACAATACGTTGAAGCTATGTGCATTTAAGATCACAACGCTTTAACATATAAAACTTTACTATCATGAGTAACGAACATCAAAACATACATGAATTTGATTTTAATTTAATCTGCGAATATTTTTCACTTATCGAACGCCAGGGTCCCGGAAGTCCTGAAATGACCCTGAAAGCATTGAGTTTTATCGACAACCTCAACGATGAATCTGTAATAGCCGATTTGGGTTGTGGTACAGGCGGGCAAACGATGACACTTGCACAGCATACTACAGGAACGGTGGTTGGACTGGATTTATTTCCGGGCTTTATCGATCGTTTCAATGAGAATGCCAACAGTCTGAATTTACAAGACAGGGTTAAGGGAGTTGTAGGATCAATGGATCAACTACCATTTGAACGTGAATCGCTGCACCTTATTTGGTCGGAAGGTGCAATCTATAACATTGGTTTTGAACGCGGTGTAACCGAATGGCGGGAATACCTGAAAAAAGGTGGATACATTGCTGTAACAGAGGCTTCGTGGTTTACCGACGAACGACCAGCTGAAATCAACGATTTTTGGAACGAAGCCTATCCGGAAATAGATACTATTCCTGTTAAAATAGGTCAGATCCAAAAAGCCGGATACATACCGGTTGCAGCGTTTTGCCTGCCGGAAAATTGCTGGACCACGAATTTCTACGCACCCCAGGTTGCAGCACAGGAGTTATTTCTAAAAAAGCATCCCGACAATATTACGGCATTGGAACTGATTGCCAATGAACGACGGGAAGCAGAGCTATATAAGAGGTACAACCAATATTATGGTTACGTATTTTATATAGGCAAAAAGCTTTAACCGAAAAAGGATTGCCCTGCTTTTACCGCAGAGCAATCCTTTTGTTTATTTCGGCAACGAGCCAAATACCCGCTTAATTGTATAATGAAATTTATGAATGCCTGTTGGCCTGGTAAACATAAAAACACACTGATGATGGATTAAATTCACCTTATGAGCCAGTGCTAATTC
>JAVFAG010000156.1:0-4598 GCA_034002585.1 Paludibacter sp. | reverse complement strand
GATTTTCAACCTCAAATGCAGGCAGGGACTTTATCATTCCGGGAACGTACAGCCTCAGCAACACCAATAGCAAGTATGTTTATCTGAACGACCGCACAGCAGGCCATAATCAAAAAAGGATGTTTGGCTATTTTGGCGAATTGCGCGGAGATTACAAAAGTCTTGCTTCACTGAGCGTTACCGGACGTTGGGACTGGTCGTCGACTATTCTTACCAATCCTTATTTTTATCCGTCAGTTACGGGTGGACTCCTTTTTTCAGAGATGTTTGACCTTGCAAATGATTACTTCAGCTACGGAAAATTACGTGGAAACTATGCAGTTGTTGGAAAAGACACCAATCCCTATCTATACGACCGTCGGTACAAACAATTTGCTACCTATCCCGACAACGGTTACGGAATCGACCCTGCACTATCGTCGGCCGACCGTAATTTAATGCCTGAGATGTCGTATTCGTGGGAGATCGGGGCTGATTTACGGTTCTTCGACAGTAAAACCCGCATTGACATTGCCTATTATTCCGTGGAAGTCGACAATCAAATTGTAACTGTTCGCGTATCGCCTTCATCAGGATATATACTACAAACCCGCAACGAAGGTGCCATCCGCAACCAGGGCATCGAACTTACCTGGGATCAGGACATCATTAAAAACAAGAACTTTAGCTGGACAACACTGTTTAATTTTGGTCTGAACAGGGGAACAGTGGTAAGCCTGCCTGAAGATGTTGCAGAAATTACAGGTACACAGTATGGCGATATTTATACCTCCGCCTATCTGGGAGAATCAACCACCGGACTTTCCGGGAAAGACTACCTTCGAACCGACGAGGGTAAGATCATTGTTGGCTCGGATGGATACCCCAAGATTGATCCAAACAAAAACAAATACATTGGTAACCGTGAGCCACTATTCCGATCTGGCATTACCAATACTTTCCGGTATAAAAACGCATCGCTTTCATTCATGCTGGAAGGCCGTTTGGGAGGAGATGTGGTAAATGTTACCGGACGCGGACTTATTTCGAATGGTCAGGGTAAGATGCTCGAAACCTACAGGGGTCGACAAATCGTTGTAGATGGTGTACAGCAACAGGCTAATGGAAATTTTGAACCGAATACAACTCCGATTACACTCGATTATCAAACCATTATCAATTATTTTTATGCAGTTAGTTCCAATTTTGTTGAAGATGGATCTTACCTGAGAATGAGCTATGCAAACCTAAATTACGACTTATCAAAATTAGTCCGAAAAACAGCACTCACCAGTTTGCGTTGTTCTTTAACCAGCAACAACCTATTTCTGTTGACCAGATACACAGGAGCCGACCCCAGTTTGAATGCAAACACCAGTGCAGGAGGTACCGGTTCTGCAGGTATCGACAACTATGCTGTTCCCAACACAACCAGCTTCAACTTCGGCATAACAGCTACATTCTGATTCATCCAGTAACTTAAAAAACAAAACAGAATATGAGACTATTACGATATATTGCATTAGGAATACCGGTTATACTGCTCAATGCCGGTTGCGATGATTTCCTGGATGTAAACACCAGTAAAGACAGTCCAACTACCATAACCGTCGATCAGGCTTTACCAACGGCCTGTTTTTATGCAGCACAGCAGGTATACGACCATGCTGAATACAGTGTATACCTTTCGCAGGCTTTAACCACTCCATCGAGTAGCCAGACGGGAGTTTACGCATACAGTCAGGGATGGGAATTTCTATCGATGAACCGTCATCCGCAGTGGCGCCGGCATTTCTATGATTTAGGAGCGAATATTGTTGAGATGATTCGGGCAGCTGAAAAGATTGATTCTAAGAATTTTATTCTGATTGGAAGGACTATCATGCTTCAATCGACACTCCTGACAACCGATGTTTTTGGTCCGATGCCCCGTTCCAATGCATACACCTCGACATCTCCCACCTACGACACACAAGAAGAAGTATACGAATGGATGTACAAAGAAGCGGATGAATTAGTGGCTTTGTATGAAAACGAGGCCTGGATTAACAATTCGGCCAATATCCCCATTACTGAGAAAATGGATAGGATATACAAAGGGGATATCAAGAAATGGGGACTTTATGCCAAAGCCCTGCGGGCCCGTTTGTGGTTACGTAAGCTTCCCAATATGGAAAATACCCCCGCAGTTTGCAACCGTATTGTGGAAATGGTGGATGACATCCTCAACGATCCGAACTGGAAAGAACCTCTCTATAACTATCCTGGAGGAACTAACGAGCAAAATTGCCCCTGGGGTACTTCTGCACCTGTCATTAATGCATGGGAAAGCAGGGGTAACCGACTGGCGACCTCTATGCCTACAAAATTTTTCGCATACGGTTTATTAGGCACCTACCCCAATCGTCTATCTACCCGACAATCGGCACTGGATCCCAGAACCGAGAAACTAATGACACCCCGCGGAACAGGCGCCAGTGGCAGTGAGGCAATTCGCTGGCTGGAGAGCAACCTGGGCATGGATGTTTCGATGAAGGTTACCTTCTATCCTGATTTGTATGCCGCTACATCCCTCACCAATCCATACACCAAAAACAATGGATATATTGCATTAATAACCGATGAAGAGCTGATGTTTATCAAAGCTGAAGCGCAATACTGGGGAGGTGACAAAACCGCAGCCTACCATACTACCAAAAGTGCTGTTCTGAGAAATTTTGAACGACTGGGAGTAAAAGAACCTGTACAGGCTGTGGATGGCACCAATGCTGTTCGCCGTTACCAATTGTTTTTCGATGTCCGTCTGCCCGGCCCTTCAACCTTCAGCATTGCCGACCTGATGCAACAAAAATTTGTTGCCATGTACCTGCAACCCGAACAGTGGAACGATATGCGACGTTACAATTACAGCAGTAAAACCAATGGTATTCAGTACGATGATGTTCCGGTATATACAATCACAACATGTCATAAAGGAACAGGTACCAGTTTTACCGTTGTCGATTTCAATGTTGAGTATTCGCTGCGACGTCCTTTTAATTTGTATGAGCCTTACTGGATGTTGGCAGATGCTTTTGGAACAAATGCAGACCTTTCGCCCAATGCCTGGATTCAACGTCTGAATTACGACCCCGAAACCGAAGATAAATACAACCGAAAGGAACTGGAGCGATTGGGAGCCTATAAAAATCACGAATGGTTGAAAAAACGCATGATCTGGGCTTACAACACAAGTGGGAAAGCCTCTGCTAACGATGAAACCCCATGGAAGTAAATAGTCATTAATAATCAGAAATAACGACAGATTAGTATCCAATAAATCCATGAACATGAAATCAATTCACAACATATATTTTAAGCAAGGCGGATATAAATTCCTAAGCTTTGTGGCAGTTAGCCTGTTAACAATAGCCTTAACATCCTGCGCGAAACATGACTTTTTCGATGAAGTGGCAATTACAGGCAATATCGGGCCACAAGCCTATTGGGAAGTAGGAAGTTCAACTGTGAGTGCCGGCCGGGAAGTGCCTTTTGAGATACAATACTATACTACAACCGACAAAGGAATTGAACGTTCGGAGGTTTGGTATAACGTTACCGAAATTGAGGAAAAAAATGTATCCTGTAGCTGGGTCACCACTTTTTCCTATTCTGTAAACCGGATTTTCACGAACCAGAAACGTATCGAACAAAAAATCCAAACCTATCCTCATGCACTGGCGCAATGGTCAGATTCGCTACATGCCTACACCTTCAAAGCATCGTTTCCGGTAAGTGGAACCTTAAAACCGTTTGCCTGGGTAAAACCTGAAAAATTTGATTCGACACTGATGAATACGTATTTTGGCGTAGGATTTATGCAGCAGTTTAAAGACAGTCTTTTCAACCTGATGAAATTTGCTGATTATAAAAACATGATGTTGGGAATCGGATTGATTGATAATTTCAAACAATACACCGACTCCACCCTGGATAAGAATTCAAATAGCTATGTATATCATTTCCCAAAAACTTCAACCGGAGAAGAGAAGGTACCTCAGGATATAATTAATTTGTACAACAGCATACCATTCGATAGGCTAATTCAAAGTCCGGCCGGTTATAATGTTGAATACAAGCGAAATTATTTCCTTCAGGCACGCATGCGGGTATTCGATAAGGATGAAATATACGGCATGACAGTACTGAAAAGAATTGATATTAATTAGCAGTTAGTGGATGAACTAATAAATAAAGGAATAAGTAGATGAAAACAATAATTCACCCGAAGCAACTTCTCTTCATAGGACTAATTGGTATCTTTACCACAGGATGTTTCGATAACGAACCGGATATTGAAGAATTACCCTCAGCAGCCGTGGCTTTTACCTATGAGGTGACCGACGACACCTACAAACTCGATTATTATGTTGGTTCGACCGTCGAGTTTACCAGCATTTCGAGCCTTGAAGGCGAATGTGTCTGGGATTTCGGCGACAACACCGAACCAGTACGTGGAACCAAAGTAACCCATAAATACGCCAAAGCAGGTACTTATACAGTAAGGCTGACGATTGCTGATTTAAAATATAATATTCAGCCTATTATGATAAAGGATATTGTTCCTATTATGACGGTTG
>JAVFAG010000155.1:0-4603 GCA_034002585.1 Paludibacter sp. | reverse complement strand
CCATCAACAACAAGGGTATTTACATACAAACACCTTCGGGCACTCAGGCAAGAGCCGTATTCGAAGGAACCGTTTCAAAACTCTTCACCGTACCGGGAAGTAATTACGCCATCATCGTTCAACACGGACAATACTGGACGGTGTATTCCAACCTCGTGGATGTGGGTGTACGGGTAGGTCAAAAGGTCAGCGCAAAACAAAATCTGGGAAGGATTTATACCGACCCTGAAAACGACAATAAAACCGAATTGTATTTCCAGATATGGAGGGACAGGAATATCCTGAATCCGGAATCGTGGATTACACGTTAAATTACGAAAGAAGAAAGCTATGGCAGCAACAGAAGATGTAAAACCGATGCAACAAGTGGATTACGGCGACAGTAATATCATTACACTGGAGGGACTGGAGCATGTGCGGCGCCGTCCGGGGATGTATATCGGGAAGCTTGGCGACGGGTCGCATTACGACGATGGCATCTATGTGTTATTGAAGGAAGTACTCGACAACTGTGTAGATGAATTCCGAATGGGAGCCGGCCGACAGATCACTGTAGATGTGAAGGATGGTCACGTGGAAGTGCGCGACTTCGGTCGTGGCATCCCCCTGGGAAAGATGATCGATGCGGTATCGATTATGAATACCGGAGGAAAATACGACTCCAAGGCCTTTAAAAAATCAGTAGGTCTGAACGGAGTGGGTACCAAAGCAGTAAATGCACTTTCGTCGCAGTTTATCGTACAAAGTTACCGCGACGGACAAACCCGCAAGGCCGAATTTGCGCAGGGAAAGCTGGTGAATGATTTCGGAATGGAGCCTTACAGCGGCACCGACACCGGTACCTATGTGTTTTTCGTTCCCGACAATACCCTCTTCGAAAACTACAAGTACAACGAAGAGTACATTGAAACTATGTTGCGTAACTATGCTTACCTGAATACCGGCCTCACGCTGATATTCAATGGCAAACGCATTCTTTCGCGCAATGGGTTGCTCGATTTGCTCAACGAGAACATCACTTCCGAGGCCCTCTACCCCATCATTCATTTAAAAGATGAAGATATTGAAATAGCCTTTACGCATACCGACCAGTACGGCGAGGAATATTATTCCTTTGTCAACGGGCAGCATACTACCCAGGGAGGAACGCACCAGAGTTCTTTTCGCGAAGCCGTGGCGCGCACCATCAAAGAGTTTTACGCTAAAAACATGGAGCTTACCGACATCCGCAATGGCATTGTAGCCGCTGTAGCCATCAGTGTGGAAGAGCCTGTGTTCGAGTCGCAAACCAAGACCAAGCTCGGTTCGCGCGATATTGCAAAAGATGGCATCTCGGTGAATAAATTCATTTCCGACTTCCTGAAGAAAGAGCTGGATAACTACCTGCACCGCCATTCGGAAACTGCCAACGCGATGCAGCAGAAGATTCAGGAATCGGAAAAAGAGCGCAAGGCCATTGCAGGTGTTACGAAGCTGGCCCGTGAGCGCGCTAAAAAAGTGAACCTGCACAATAAGAAATTACGTGATTGCCGGGTACATTACAACGACACAAAAGGCGACACCGAAAACTCCTGCATTTTTATCACCGAGGGAGATTCGGCCAGCGGTTCGATTACCAAAAGCCGGGATGTGAATACACAGGCGGTATTCAGTCTGCGTGGGAAGCCGCTGAACAGTTACGGCCTGACCAAAAAGATTGTGTACGAAAACGAAGAGTTTAACCTCCTGCAAGCCGCGTTAAATATAGAAGATGGATTGGAAGGTTTGCGCTACAACAAAGTGATTGTGGCCACGGATGCCGACGTGGATGGTATGCACATCCGCCTGCTGCTCATTACTTTCTTCCTGCAGTTTTTCCCTGATTTGATCAAAAAAGGGCATGTATATATTTTGCAGACACCCCTTTTCCGTGTTCGGAATAAAAAGGAAACCATTTATTGCTATTCGGAGGAAGAGCGGCTGAATGCCATCGCCAAACTGGGAGCCAATGCTGAGATTACCCGTTTTAAGGGGCTGGGTGAAATTTCGCCGGATGAGTTCAAGCATTTCATTGGAAAAGATATTCGTTTGGACCAGGTATCTCTGAAAAAAGAAGACGGAGTAGCCGAGCTCCTGCAATTTTACATGGGCAAAAACACCTCCGACAGGCAGAACTTTATTATCGATAATTTGGTGGTGGAAGAAGATGTAGCGTAACATGGACGACGCACACTACATGAAACAAGCGCTGGCCGAGGCGCACAAAGCCCTGGAGCGCGACGAAGTGCCGGTGGGTGCCGTGATTGTGTGCAACGACCGCATCATTGCACGGGGACACAACCTTACCGAGACGCTTACCGACGTGACGGCCCATGCCGAGATGCAGGCAATTACTGCTGCGGCGGGTTTTCTGGGAGGTAAATACCTCAAAGGATGCACCTTGTACGTTACAGTGGAACCCTGCGTGATGTGTGCCGGGGCGTTGGGTTGGTCGCAGATGAGCCGCATTGTGATTGGAGCCCGCGACGAAAAACGTGGTTTTCAGCGCTTTGCTCCCGAAGCCCTGCATCCGAAAACCGAAGTGGTGTATGGAGTGCTGGAAGAAGCATGTAGCCAACTGATGAAAGACTTCTTTCGTAAAAAAAGATAAAGCCTATGTTGACCGTTTACCGTGCTTCCGCCGGGTCGGGAAAAACCTTCCGGCTCACGGGTGATTACATCCGCCTGCTGTTCCGCGAAAATCCCGATTTTCACCCGCATCGTTCCATTTTGGCTGTGACATTTACAAACAAAGCGACGGAAGAGATGAAGTCGCGCATCATCCTCGAGCTACACAAACTGGCAACCAACCAGCCATCGCCTTACCTGAATGAACTCACACAACTGTACAGTCAACTCACCGAAGAGCAAATCAGGGTTCGTGCCGGGAAAATCCTGAATGCGATACTACACGATTATTCAGCCTTTTCTATCAGCACGATTGATAAATTCTTTCAGCAGGTAATACGCGCTTTTGCACGTGAAATTGGAGTACATGGTGGATATGCCCTCGAACTTGATCAAACACCGGTGCTCGAACAGGCAGTTGATAACCTTTTTGTAGATTTATCGGCAGGCGAAAACAAGCAATTGCTCGACTGGCTTACTGCCTATGCAGAGGAAAAGATTGAGGCATCGGAAAACTGGAATATGCGTTCGGACATCCTGAACATGGGCAACCAGCTCTTTGCCGAAAGTTACCAGGCGCAGGCCGAAGCCGTACACGAGAAACTGCATGACAGGAACTTCCTGAAAGGGTTTCGTTCTGAGCTGAACACTATAATCAACGATTTCAATAACGACCTGAAACGGATTTCAACACAGGCACTCAAAATAATCGACGATGCAGGATTGAAGTTGGAGAATTTCAAGGGAGGATCGCGTTCGTCGATAAATTTGATTGAAAAGCTGAGTACATCAGTTATCGATGACCCTACACCCGGTGCAACGTTTCGATTGATGGCTGAGGCTGTAGAAGAATGCTATACCAAAAGCGCACCAGCCGATATCGTCGGTGCCATTACACGCATTTATACCAATGGTTTGCAGTCCCTGATGCAGGAACTGATACAGCGGGTGGATACCGGCATCATCTACGTAACCACTGCCCGGCTTATCAAAAAACACCTGAACACCCTTGGGATTCTGTCCGACCTGTCGGTGCAGGTAAAAAAGCTGACCAACGAACAGAACACCATGCTGATTGCCGATTCGAACCTATTGCTGAATAAGGTCATCGACAACAGCGATGCTCCTTTTATTTACGAAAAAACCGGCTTGCGGATTCATCATTTTATGATTGATGAATTTCAGGATACGTCAGTCATGCAATGGCAAAACTTCCTGCCGTTGATTAGCAACAGTCTGGCCGCAGGTGACGACAACCTGGTGGTGGGCGACGTGAAGCAAAGCATTTACCGCTGGCGTAATTCCGACTGGAAACTGCTCGACCGACAGATTTATACCGATTTTACACCCGATCAACTCAACAACGAATCGTTGAGTACAAATTACCGCAGCGACAGGCATATTGTAGAGTTCAACAATGCGATTTTCAGTCGCATGGCTGCTTACATGCAGCAATTGCTTAACACCAATGTAGAGCCACTGCTTAGCGAACTACCGGAGCTCGGTCCGCTTACAACGAGCATCACGAAAGCCTATAATGATGTGACCCAGCACACAAAGCCCGACTCCGGCGAAGGGCTGGTGCGGTTTAGCTTTATCGACAAAAACGAGGGGGATGAAAGCTGGAAAGAGCTGAGTCTGCAACAACTGCCCAAGCTGGTGGAAAACCTTCAGCAACGGGGTTATAAACCGTCCGACATCGCCATTTTAGTTCGATCCAACAATGATGCACAGCTGGTAATCGAAAAATTGCTTCATTACAAAACACAGCCCGAAGCGCTGGCCGACTGCAGTTACGACATCATCGGTAACGAAGGGCTGTTTATCTCGTCGGCCCCGTCGGTACGGTTCCTCACGGCATTGCTTCATTTATTTGTATATCCCGACGATACCGTGCAGCAAACCATTGTGACCTACGAATACGGACGCGGAAAGCTCCGTTTATCCGACAATGAAG
>JAVFAG010000154.1:0-4651 GCA_034002585.1 Paludibacter sp. | reverse complement strand
CGGGTGGTAATCCATTCATCACTGGTGTCCATCATCGTGCTGAGTTCCTGATTGTTCAGGATATACTCAGGCACATAGCCTCCAACACCCGTGATTACTGCACGAATCTTTGACATATTATACAGTAGCTAATTTTTCGATGGCGAGTTTTCCTCTGTAGTAACCGCATTCGCCACATACTGTGTGGTAAATATGAGCAGCGCCACAGTTAGGACAAGTCGATAAAGTAGGTGCTTCTGCCTTGTAGTGAGTTCTTCTTTTTCTCGTTCTGGTGTTTGATTGTTTTCTCTTAGGATGTGCCATTTTATTACACTTTTTTAATTGTTATCAAAATTTATGTTTTGCAGACTTTCCCATCGCGGGTCAACCTGTGTATCGTCAACTATGGTATCATCATCGCTGTCGTCGAAGTCGAACAAACCGTTGTCATCCGTGTCGTCCTTCTGACGGGTAATGTGACGTTTCAGTTTAGTAACCATGCTTTTGTTGCATTCTCCCGGGGCATGTACATGCTTAATGGGAATGTTCAGTACAATAAATTCGTACATGAACCATGCAATGTTTATCGACCCTTCGGCTTCGGGAACAACAACGATTTCGTTTTCTTCCGACCAGCTGGCTCCGAATTTTACCTGTAAAACATCTTCATGATGTATGGGCTGGTTCATATCATCGAGGCAGCGATCGCAGGGAATCTGAATCACTCCGTCAAGTACAAAACTCAACTCGTAAACACCGATTTTTTTCTTAACACTGACCTTTGCGCCAACCTGCCCTTTTTTAACTTCCGGACTATCGATTTTAGCAAAGTATTCATCGTTTAAGTCAAACTCGTACGTACGTACTTCGTCGTTGATGTCTTTTAAAACAATATTGTAGTGGCCGAATTTCGACATAGATGTTGTTTCGTTAGTAAAAAACCGTGCAAAAGTACAAATAATTTGGAGAATAAAAAAACTCTGACTTAAAATATATAGGACTTTAAGGTTATGAAAAAAGACTTATCCCACTTTCAACTGAATGCGAAAAACGGTGCCGACATTTATTTCCGAACTTTTAACGAAAATTTTTCCGCCATGATATTCTTCAATGATGCGTTTTACCAGCGATAATCCCAGTCCCCAACCCCTGCTTTTGGTGGTGAAACCGGGTGAAAATACCGTTTTGAATTTTTTGCGATCGATTCCTTTGCCGGTATCCTTTACATCAATAATACATTCGGTATCGGTTTTTGAAATCCGTATATCGATGCTTCCGCTTCCGTCCATTGCATCAATTGCATTTTTACACAGATTTTCAATTACCCATTCGAACAGCGGAACATTCAGTTTGAGGAAAATATGGTTGCTGTCGGGAAATTCGCACTGAATGCGTACTTTATCGGATGTGCGGGTTGACATATAATTTACAGCTGAAGCCAGGGTTTCGTTCAGACTTACCAGTTGAAGATCGGGCACTGAACCGATTTTTGAAAACCGTTCGGCAATAATCCTCAGACGGTTAACATCCTTCGACATCTCGTTAATCATTTTATCCTCAGGGTGTCGCAGTCTCAGTAAATCGACCCAGGCCAGTAAAGAGGAGATGGGCGTCCCCAGTTGATGTGCAGTTTCTTTCGAAAGACCCACCCAAACTTTGTTTTGCTCAGCTTTTTTGCTGCTGGAAAATGCAAAGTAGGCAATGAGCATAAAAATAAAAATGATTCCCAACTGTACATATGGAAAATAATACAGTTGCTTGAGCAACAAGGATTCGTCGTAGTACAGGTACTGGATGGTATCACCCAATCGCACTTCTATAGCCGGATTTTTAACTTTTAACCGTTCAATCTCTGATTGATAAAATGCCTCAACATTGTTCTCCGGTTCGCGAATGTTTTTCGACGAAAGTATCTGTCCATTTGCATCAGCCAGAATTACAGGAATGGTTTTATTGCCTTCAATAATGGAAATAATGAAATCGAGATCGGTGGTTTCATCTGCCAGAATCAACTGACGGGTGGCTTCGGCCCAGATTTCAATTTTCTTTTGTTCTTCCAGCGCCAGTGAATTAGCCAGCTTGTTACTGAAAAACGTGGATGCTACGACGATAGCCGATCCTGTGAGTATGAGTATTATTTTGACGGATTGCGGAAATCCGGATGTGTTTTTAGAGCCAACTCGCATAGGTGATAATGAATCAAATTCGGCTCAAAGATATAAAAATTTGATGTATCTTTGCACAAAAATAGTATCCATTCAATATATCACTCCTATGCACAAATCCGGTTTCGTAAATATAGTTGGTAATCCTAATGTGGGAAAATCGACCCTCATGAATGCGCTGGTGGGTGAACGTATCTCCATCATTACCCAAAAAGCACAAACCACCCGTCACCGGATTATGGGAATTGTAAACGGTGATGATTTTCAAATTGTATACTCCGATACTCCCGGAGTGTTAAAACCCAACTATCGCTTGCAGGAGTCGATGCGTAAATTCTCGAATTCCGCACTCACCGATGCTGATGTATTGCTGTATGTGACGGATGTGTTTGATTCGAACGAGAAAAATGCCGATTTCATTGAGAAAGTGAGCTTGAATCCTGCTGCATTGGTGTTGGTTATCAATAAAATTGATCTCATTGATCAGGAAAAGCTGGAAGTATTGGTCGACAAGTGGAAGGAACTGCTACCCCGTGCCGAGATTTATCCCGTTTCGGCGCAGGAACGTTTCAATATTGAACCCTTGTTTAAACGCGTTCGTGAATTACTTCCCGAATCGCCTCCTTTTTTCGATAAAGACCAGTTGACCGACAAGCCGGCCCGTTTTTTTGTGAATGAAATTATCCGCGAAAAGATTTTGCTGAATTACGATAAGGAAATCCCGTATGCTGTTGAAGTGGAAGTGGAGCAATTCAAGGAAGAAGAGAAATTGATTCGCATCAATGCCGTAATTTATGCTGAACGTGATTCACAAAAAGGAATTATTATTGGTCATGGAGGAAAGTCGCTTAAAAAAGTAGGTACTGATGCCCGAAAAGACCTGGAAGCTTTTTTTGAAAAGAAGGTATTTCTGGAGTTGTTTGTCAAGGTGGAAAAGGACTGGCGAAATAAAGATACCAAGTTGCGTAATTTTGGGTATCAGCTGGATTAAGCATCCTCTTTTCCGGATGATAGAATTTTCAGGGCTTCACGTATGATGCCGGATTCGAATCCTTTTCCCGCCATATAGCGAAATAATTTTCCATCGCGTTCGTAGATATCCTTGTACTTTAATCCTCTAAGTTTCGATTGAGCAAGGTCTACTGCCAGGTTCAGGTATGCATCCTCTTCGAGGCTTTCCAGCGCCTCGCTTATCGTCTCCTTATCGATTTGTCGGCGTTGTAATTCCAGCTGAATACGAATTTTTCCCCATTTGTTGTACCTGAATTTGTCCTTAACAAAAGCCAGTGCATACCGATTATTGCTCAGGAAATTTTCTTTTTCCAGGTGATGGATAATGGTTTTTTGATCGTTGGGTGCTATCTCCCAGCGACTTAGTTTCTCTTTAACTTCAAATGTACAATGTTCTGCCTGTGAGCAATAGGCTGCTGCTTTGTGCAATGCTTCTTCGTAAGTCATATTCAGGATGGTTTTTCAGGCTTCAAAAGTAATCATTTTTGAGTGTACTTTTTTGAATCGTATCAACTTTTGTACTAAAATTCAAGGTTAAAAATGTAAATTTTTCAGTTAAAAATGCATTAAAACATGTTTTGTTTTTATACATTTGGCGTCGTTATCGCGTGATATTTATTTTTTAATTATGCTCATCGTACTTTTCCTGTTGCTAATTGGTACGTCTTCAATCAATGCCGAAGAAAAATCTGCCGTTTCGTTCAGCGGACAGGTAGCAGCCTGGCAGGCCGTGCAGTTCGCCGACCCACCCTGGTGGCTCAGCGGCGGCCGCTTTGTGCCCGAATTCAAAGCCCATCGCACCGCCGCCAACGGGACCCTGTGGGATATGGAAGCCTCGCTGGCCTTCAGTGGCAACCTTTTCTGGTCCGACACTACCGATCCCGACCTATCAGGTTTGCTCAAACCCTACCGCGTATGGATGCGATACGCCACGCGCCAATGGGAAGTGCGTGCCGGACTCCAAAAACTCAACTTCGGCTCAGCTAAAATGCTCCGACCCCTCATGTGGTTCGATGGCATGGATATCCGCGACCCGCTGCAACTCACCGATGGAGTATATGGGGTGCTCGGACGGTACTATTTCGACTCCAATGCAACCATTTGGTTGTGGACGCTCGCCGGAAATCATCAACCCAAAGGATACGAACTTGCCGGAACCGCCCGCTGGAAGCCTGAAGCAGGTGGCCGACTGCAACTGCCCGCAGGGCCTGGTGAACTGGCTCTCAGCTACCATCACCGCCGTGTAAATCCTGCTGTTAATCATCTCAACCTGAACACCAATGAAGCATCGTTGCCGGAAAACCGTCTCGGTATCGATGGCAAATGGGATGTAGGCGTAGGGCTGTGGGTGGAAGCCAGTATGACTGCACTGAAAAAAGATGCAACTTCGCCCGCCTTACTTCCTGCACGCACCGATATGATCAACCTGGGTGCCGATTATACAGTCCCGGTGGGTAACGGATTGGGTCTCACGTTGGAATATTTTCGCTACCATG
>JAVFAG010000153.1:0-4676 GCA_034002585.1 Paludibacter sp. | reverse complement strand
CCACCCTATCTCCTGCCCAGACCTTTCGAAATATTGGTTTGCAACAACTCGGGTTTCTTATCAATACTTTTTTACAGAAAGATGGCAGTCTGAAGAGAAACTGCAAAGTAACTGGTACCGAACCATCAGAACACAAAGTTACCATCGATGGCATGCTCGACGATTATGCGTTTCTGATTTCGGCCCTGATAGAAGCTTATCAAACTGTTTTTGATGAGCGCTACATCACACTTGCTCATCAACTTACTGAATATTGCCTGACGCATTTCCGGGATACTGATGACGGATTTTTCTTTTATACTCACGAACGTTCCAATCAGCTGGTTGCCCGCATGAAGGAACTGAACGACAATGTGATACCAGCTTCGAATTCGGAAATGGCATTGAACCTGTTTACACTTGGCACACTGCTCGACAAACCAGATTACATAGCGATGGCCCGTGAAATGACAACAGCCATGGCTCCGGAGATTGAGAAAAACATTTATTATCACGCCAACTGGGGACGTGCCGCTTTGCTCTTACTCGAAGGTCCGGTGGAGGTAGCCATTGCCGGTCCCGATTTTCATCAATGGGTGGAAAAATTGCATTCACAGTACATTCCACAGTTGATTCTCACGGCATCGGCTACCGAGAGTTCCATACCTTTGCTGAAACACAAGCATTTCGGAACTAAAACCAGGGGGTTTGTTTGTAAGAAAAAAATCTGTGGCGCACCACTCGATACTGCTGAGAAAGTGCTTGAAGAGGTGAAGCTCTAAGTTTGATGCTTACAATTCTGAAACTGAAACCGGATGTTTCTTCAAAAGCGCTGAGCAAGCCTTCGGGCAAATCATTTCATCCCGTAAACGGGCAGCTTCTCAGGATCGTTGAGCAAGCAAATCTTCGAGGCGAATCATCTCATCGCGCAAACGGGCAGCCTCCAGAAATTCGAGGTTCTTTGCTGCTTCCTGCATGGCTTTTTTAGCACGGGCAATGGCTTTTTCCAGTGCAGGTTTATTCATATGTTCCACTACCGGATCGGCGGCAATCGTTATCCTGTCTTCAGGTTCAATATATGCATTGGGTTCGCCCTTGCTCAACGCCGAACGTTCGCCCTTGATAATTGCCTGTGGAGTAATTCCAAACTTTTCGTTGTAAGCCAGCTGTTTTTCCCTTCGGCGATTGGTTTCGGCTATTGTTTTAGCCATGCTGTCGGTAATCTTATCGGCGTACATAATCACCTTGCCGTTCAGGTTACGGGCTGCTCGACCTGCAGTTTGGGTCAGCGAACGATGCGAACGCAGAAAGCCTTCCTTATCGGCATCGAGAATGGCAACCAGCGACACTTCAGGTAAATCGAGGCCTTCGCGAAGCAGGTTCACACCCACCAGCACATCGTAGATTCCCCGGCGCAGGTCTTCCATAATTTGCACCCGGTCCAGTGTAGTCACATCCGAATGAATGTAATTGCAACGAATACCCAGTTTCGCTAAATAATCGGTGAGTTCCTCGGCCATTCGCTTGGTAAGCGTAGTCACCAGCACCCGTTCACCACGTTCGGTACACACCGCTATTTCCTCCATCAAATCGTCGATCTGGTTTAGACTCGGACGCACATCGATAATCGGGTCGAGTAAACCGGTAGGACGAATCAGCTGATCGACCACCACGCCCTGTGAATTCTGCAATTCGTAATCGGTAGGAGTTGCTGACACATAAATAGTTTGAGGGGTAAGCTCTTCAAATTCCTCAAACTTCAGCGGACGATTATCCCGGGCAGCAGGTAGTCGGAACCCATATTCCACCAGGTTTTGCTTGCGCGATGCATCCCCTCCGAACATAGCCCGAATCTGAGGGATTGTCACATGACTTTCATCAATCACCATCAGGTAATCGTCGGGGAAATAATCGAGCAGGCAATACGGACGGCTACCGGGCGCACGGCCGTCAAAATAGCGGGAGTAATTTTCGATGCCCGAACAATAACCCAGTTCGCGAATCATTTCAATATCGTAACTTACCCGTTCGTAAATACGCTTTGCTTCATAATCCTTTCCAACCGAACGAAAATATTCCGCCTGAAGATCGCGATCTTTTTCAATAAAGTAAAGTGCCTGGGCAATTCGTTCCTTTGTGGTCACAAAAATACTGGCAGGATATATACGATAGGCATCAAAACTTCCGGTCACCTTCAGGTTGATGGGCTCGACGGTGAGGATTTCATCAATCTCATCACCCCAGAAAACCACCCTGAGGATGTGATCGGAATAAGCCAGAAAGATATCGACTGTATCGCCTTTCACGCGGAAATTTCCCCGGTTCAGTTCCAGGTCGTTGCGCGAATACAGACTTTCGACCAGGTTACGGAGAAAAGCATTGCGCACCAGCTTTTGTCCTTTCTGAATCTCTATCACATTGGAAGTAAAATCTTCCGGATTACCAATACCATAGAGGCAGGAAACTGACGAAACCACGAGCACATCGCGTCGCCCGGACAGCAACGACGAAGTTGCCGACAGACGCAGCTTTTCAATTTCCTGATTGATGGCAAGGTCCTTTTCAATATAGGTATCGGTATGCGGAATGTAGGCTTCGGGTTGGTAATAATCGTAGTACGACACAAAATACTCCACTGCATTGTTGGGAAAAAACGACTTAAACTCGCTGTAGAGCTGAGCTGCCAGCGTTTTGTTGTGACTCAGTACCAGAGTTGGCCGGTTCACTTCATTCACCACATTGGCAACGGTGAAGGTTTTTCCCGATCCTGTCACACCAAGAAGGGTCTGGAACGCGACACCCGCGTCCAAACCTTCCACCAGCTGTCGTATAGCTTCAGGCTGGTCGCCTGTGGGGCGGTAATCGGAGGTTAATTGAAAAGACAAGACTTTTTTAATGATTAATGTTTAATGATTAATGATTAATGATTAATCATCAACTCATTAAACAGTATATTTAGGCATTACAATCCAAAGGATAATGTAGAGTAAAAGTCCGGGGAAACCGGCAGAGAATACCGACAGGATAGCATAGATTACGCGCACTAAGGTCACATCCCAGCCCACATATTCGGCGATTCCGGCACATACTCCGGCAATCATCTGGTTGTTCGAACGGGTTAATTTTCGTTGCATAGTATAATTGTAAAATTGTTTGTGCAAAGAAACAATATTTTTATGGATTTAAGAAGTAATGATGATATTTTTTCGGGGGATTAAACACCCAACACAATTGCCGGAGCAATCTTTAATTCCTTGCTGATTGCTCTGGCTACTTTCAATGTAGGCTCACTCTTACCACTTAGAAACTCACTAATCCGCGAAGGTGAAACGCCAATACGATGGGCCAATGTACGTTGAGAAATATTGTACTCCTCAATTTTAATTTTCATTACCTCTGCCAAAGGGGGTATTGCTATGGGAAAATGCTTTTCTTCGTATTCCATAACTATATCCGACATCAATGCAAGCTCAATCGCTTTTCTGTCGGAAACGGGAGTCGAGTCGTTCACTTCAGGCAACAATTCTTCAATTCTGGCTAAAGCTGTAAGGTACAACGCTTTGTTTATATTTTTATTCATATTCTTACATTCAAATTTTTAGACAATTAATTTTATCATATTCAGTATGCGTTCCAACAAATCGAATGTAAACATAACCATGTGTAAATTGAATTACAACAACAATTCGAAAATGATTCCCTTTCAGATTAAACACATATCGCTGATTACCAATTGCATCCACAGAATTTGAAAATACTTTAACATCATTGAAACAAGACCAATTTGCACTTCGTACCTGCAAATACCAATTCTCAATGGATGATTTGCTATCGGGATGTTTTTGATAAAATTCTACCAATTTACGGTGCGAAACGACTTTCATAAAGTATAGGTTTGGTTACGGCAAAGATAGTTAAATGTTTTGAATTACAAAATAAATTGTACTATATTTTGTAATTCAAAACACCAGCGGTTTATCTTCCTGCCTGCCGGATATAATTGCGTAATTCAGCATTGAACTCTTCAGCTTCCAGGAGGTCTTCGAGGTTGATGTGCAATCGGTAGCGCCAGCTGAAGCGGGAGTTGGACGGCACGTTGATGCGTTCGTCGTGTGGATTCTCGCGGCGAAGTGCATCGGAGATGCTCAGCAAATCCTGCATCTGGAAGATGGCCCACATGGCTGGCGAATAAAGGTGCTGCACCAGGATATCGCGGCAAATCCACCATTCGCAGAAGTAAGGAGCTTCGCCATAATGACCCAGCTGCTGATTGTAGAAACGCTGTGTCACGCCACGGTCTTCTTCCCACCAACCACGTACGGTACTCATATCGTGGGTCGAAGGTGTAACGACCGAAAGATAGGGAGCATCAGCCGGATGGAAAAACTCAATGGTATTGGTCTTGGGTGCACGCTGCACTTCGAGACTTAAAATACCGGTTTCGTTCATTACATCAGTCACACACTGCGTCATAAGTCCAAGGTCTTCACCGCAAATGAGCATATTGGTAGCCCGTTTCAGGGCCGGAAGTTTTTCCATACCCGATTTGTACCAGTGTGCATCCTGCCGACGGAAGTAATAATCGACATACAACTCATCGAGTTTACTGCGGGTGTATTCATCCAGATCGCGGAAAGTACTCAGCGACTGCATGCCAAAGCGGGGATAGAACAAGGTACGGTTACTGCCCTCGGCCT
>JAVFAG010000152.1:0-4797 GCA_034002585.1 Paludibacter sp. | reverse complement strand
AATATTCAATAAAACCTGCCTGATAGTATAGATATATCTATATTTGCAGAAAAATATCAATATGTATTCAGAACTTTACGAACAACTCATTCGTGATATTGAATCTGATTTTGTCCGGTTATAAAATCCGGATATTTAACGTAGTCGTTGAAAAAATTCATCGACCAGTGAACTTTAAAATTGAGCTCACTGTTACTAATCAATAAAAATCAGCAAATCATGAAAAAAATTATTTTTCCTCTGGTTCTCATTGTGACCGTACTCACATTGATAGCTTCCACTTCAATACCCCGTGTAACCGTATGGATGATAGGCGATTCTTCCATGGCAGCCAAACCGGCCGATCAAGCCCCTGCGACAGGTTGGGCCGAAGGATTAAGGCCCTTGCTTAAACCCAACGTTGTGTTGAAAAACAGAGCCGTGGCCGGTGCCAGCACACTCAGTTACATCAACGAAGGCCGTTGGAAATCGGTACTCGACAGCATCAAGCCGGGCGATCACCTGGTGATTCAGTTTGGCCACAACGACAAGGATCCAGATCCCAAACTGCACACCGATCCGTTCGGCTCCTACCAGGCCAATATTCGAAAAATGATTGAGGCAGCCCGCAAAAAAGGAGCGAATATCGTTGTTTGCACTCCAATTGTCCGTCGCCACTTTGATGCCAAAGGCCAGCTTCTCGACACCCATGGCGACTACGTGAAAGGAGCCTGGGAAGTTGCACTTGCCACCTACACCCCC
The DNA here is from genome assembly GCA_034002585.1 of Paludibacter sp. GTDB lineage: Bacteria > Bacteroidota > Bacteroidia > Bacteroidales > Paludibacteraceae > Paludibacter. The sequence goes on along the minus strand of JAVFAG010000152.1, from coordinate 4,056 downwards.
TGCATCGACCTGGAAGCCCTTACCCGCGAGTTAGTCACCAAGCTCGGCCCCGAAGGTTCCAAAAAGCTATTTGCCTTCAGCGAAACCAAGCAGGACTCCACACATGTTAGCCCGTACGGCGCTGCTGAGTTTTCACGGATGTTTAAAGAAGATGTGGAGCGGTGGTTGGTGCCGATGAAAGTGTTTAAATAATGGTTAATGATAAATGATAAATGATTAATGGGTGGAGTGCGCGGTGATGCGCATTAAATGAAAACAGCATTACAGAATTTCATTGTTCCACTTTCTCTGGTAGCTTTGTACTTCGTCAGATTTTGTGAATATTGGGATTAATCAGTATTAAACCTTCAATAAATCTGATTTGTATAATTACTGCTTTTTTATGACAAAGGTGAAAACCGAATCATCATCCTAAACACTCTTGAAGGATCTGATGCCCAGGTTTCAAGTGCAAGTTGTGCTTCTTCCGGATTGAAAATGCCGCTGATTAGCTCATTAACCGGACAGTTGCCTCTTTTCATGTATTCCAATACCGCGCGAAAATCTTCAGGCATTGCATTGCGTGAGCCTCTGATATCCATCTCTTTTTGTACAAATAATTTTGTTTCGAAAGCTATTTCGGTCTTGGCATAACCAATGCAAACCACCCTGCCTGAGAAGGCCACTTCCTTTATAGCAGTGACATAGGTTTGTGGTGCTCCAACTGCTTCTATTATCACATCCGGACCATTTCCCCGGGTAATAATCCTAAGCCGTTCGGTCAAATTTTCTGTTTTGGAATTGATGGTATGGGTGGCTCCCAACTTTTTCGCCAGGGCTAATTTTGCATCATCCATATCTACAGCAATCACGTTGGCACCCCGCAATGCAGCTCTGACAACTGCTCCGATACCAATCATTCCACAGCCGATAACCATCACCTGGTCGAGATCGGTGACTTCAGCACGTGCTACAGCATGAAAGCCCACACTCATCGGTTCAACCAATGTAAATTGCAGGGGTGTGATGGAGTCGTCGGTCAGTACCTTGTTCCAGGGAACAGCTATGTACCCGCACATAGCTCCATTGCGTTGTACACCAAAAGTTTGATTGTACCTGCATGCATTCGGACGTCCATTGCGGCATGAAGTACAGTTGCCACAAGCTGTGTATGGATTGACAGTACACGCCATTCCCGGTATAAATTGATCGGGAACATTATTACCCACCGCCTCTATGGTCGCCCCTATTTCGTGTCCTGGAATAACAGGAAGCTTTACCAGTGGATTCTTGCCCAAAAATGTATTTAAATCGGAGCCGCAAAAACCGACGTAGTGAATTTTTATCAATACTTCATCATTACTGATAGTGGGCTTTCTGATTTGAACCAGCGAAACTTTGCCCGGCCCGGTAATTTGTATGGCTTTCATTGGATTTTCCATGTAATTTTTTATAAAGATGATTTAACAATAAGTTCGATAAAGGGATTTTACTGTTTTCGTGAAAGGTAAGCCCTGCACGCATTTCCGCCGAGAATCATCGCTTTTTCACTTTCGGAAAATTCGGCAATGTAGTCAGTTACAATAGCCATCACCTCTCCGTAGTTGCCTGCTAACAGACAGACCGGCCAATCAGAGCCAATCATAACCCGTTCGGTCCCAAAAGTTTCAAAAACCACGTCGAGATAGGGTCTGATATCTTCAGTTCGCCACATTTGCCAATTTGTTTCTGTCACCATTCCCGAAACTTTACAAAATACATTTGGATAGCTTGCCAGAAGAGTCATTTTTTCTTTCCAGGGCGATAGAATGCCCTCTCTTATCAACGGTTTTGCGATATGGTCAATCACGAAAATCTGTTGTTCCGAAAAATGCGGTATAAATTGAATCGTAGCATCCAGATGTATTGGAAAGATAAGCAGGTCGTAGGTTAGCTGGTAAGGCTCAAGCATCTTCATACCTCCCATAAATGAAGGTTGAAGCATAAAATTTACATCGGCTTCATCGTGAATAACATGCCGCACTCCTGCAGCTTTCGGATGTTTGGCAAAGTGTGCAATCTCCATTTCAGCCTGTTCCGATTGAAGGTCGATCCAACCTACCACACCTTTTATAAATGGATGAAGGTCGGCAAGTTGAAGCAGCCAGTTGGTTTCTTCCAACGATTGACGTGCCTGGACAGCAATAGAACCGTCGAACCCAATCGTAGTCAGCTCTTTTACTAGTTGCACCGGTAAAAAATCATTTCTTAATACAGCCATTTCATCATTAATCCAACCATATTCGGTTGCATTGTAGTGCCAGAAATGCTGATGGCTATCAATTTTCATAAAACCGCAAATTAGTGAAACCGGAAAAAGTTACGTTAGTAGTTGATTACACAAAAGGATAGGCTGAATCGATCAGTTTCATTGCCTTCATATCTGCCCAAAATTCATCAGAAACCCATGTCATAACTGAGTTAACATTTTCTTTTATATTGTTAGGATTAGAGGTGTTGAGCGCAATACTAATCACCCCAGGAATAGAAGTGGCAAAGCTAATGCATGCAACCGCCGGTGAAACCCGGTGCTTATTACACAAGTCAAAAAAGTCGCTCCGCCATTTGAAAATGCGTTTATTGGCCGCTGTATCGGGTTGAATTAGTTTGTAATCAAAAAATTTACCCCCGATTAAAAATCCGGCATGAAATACAGCTGAATTAATAATGCTTATCCGATTGTTGTGTAATTGCTGCATAAACTCCAGCAGTTCAGCCGGATGATGCATGATCGTCATACTGTTGGCAAACATTACCCAGTCGAGGTTAACCTCTTCCGTTATCTCCTGAATAACCTGCCAGTTTTTGGCACCAATTCCTAATGCTTTCACTTTCCCTTCTTTTTTTAAATCGGATAAGGCATTGTAGGCATCGATTATTTGCATAAACCGTGAATCCCTTTCTTTCATAGACGTAGCAGAAAGCAGGTATTCGTCGGGATCGTGAACAGAAACCAACTGAGGCGAATATTGAGTGCCCAGTAATAGATTCCCCTGCTGATAACAGGCCATAATTCCATCGTAACTGATGTCCTGTGTTGCATCGTTTTTAAGATTCATCCATACGCCCGGTTCAAAGGTGGGTTCTGTAGATAGCAGCGCAGTTTGTTTCCAGCCTAATTTATTGCTGATTACTACATTGTCAGGGTTAACATGCAGTTTTTCCAGGCACTCACCTAACTTTTCAAGCGCTAATCCAGCACCATATTTTCCGGCACAATCGAATGCAACAGGTGAAGGAACTGCTTCAAAAGCCTGCCGAACGAGTTCAAGTTTCGTGTCGTCCGACAGTGCTGTGTATAAATTACCCAGAGAACTGGTCCCGAAAATTATTGGTGGAATTCTTACTCCGGTAACACCGATCTCATTCATCCTCATGTTGGTATTGTTTGATGAAAATATGTTTGTATCTTTGTGTAAAAATTAGATTAGTCTACACAAATATAGCTGTATTTCAGAAATATAAATATGTATATTTCAAACTGAAATATGTATAAAACAAACATTAGCCACAAGTTACCCGAGCAGCTGAAGTACGATCCCTGGGATGCCCGACAGGAAATTATCGGGGTGAAGCTTCAGCTCCATTGTAGTCGCTACTGGATGTTGTCGGAATGGGAGTGCCAAAATCTGTCATTGCCTTTCTGGAGGCTGTATCACAGCAAAACCGGAGGATCCTGTGTACATTACAGAGGCAAAACAACCGAGCTGACCAGTGATAAGTTGGTGCTGATACCTCCCTATACTGCCTTTTCGTCCAATATAAATACCTCTGAATCCATGGTTGAGAGTATCAAGGGTATCCGAATCAATACCGAACAACAAGTTGAGCAGTATGCTGCGTTGGGGATGAAGGATCAGTTTTTTGTTCATTTTAACCTCGACTATCCGTACGATAGAGCAGAGCAGGGCGTGTATTGTTGTCGGCTAAACGACTACTGGAAGCAGGAGTTGTACGCCATAGAAGCAGAGCGGTTACTACACCCGAACGAAATCGGTTTTTTAAGTTCCATGAGGCTTAACGGGTTGATAATATATG
>JAVFAG010000151.1:0-4797 GCA_034002585.1 Paludibacter sp. | reverse complement strand
ATCAGTCCGGAATTCAATTCGTTGCGGAAACGACTGGATAGCATGACAACCCTTTACGAAAATGCAGTGAACCGGGTTGTGGATTCGAAAAATCCGGAGTACATCGATTTCCAGGCGCGTCGTGTAGTGGAAATGGCCGGTCATATCATCATGTGCTACCTGCTGTTGATTGATGCCACCCGCGACAGCATGTTCTCAAAATCAGCTGAGATTTACCTGAAGTTTGCCGAAGTGGAAGTGCGTAAACACGCTACTTACATCAAGCATTTCGAGGTAGATCAAATTGATAAATACCGAATGGTGTAAACCAGAAGTATAAAAATCCCCGGAACAGGCATTTGCGTTGCCTCTGAAGAGTTTGACATAAACTTTCAGCAGGGAATGCATTTACAGGTTTCCGGGGATTTTTTATATCTCCTCTCCGAAATAGTATTCTACAAGTCGTTTGTTAGCAGTTATATAGGCCCAGTAAGGAGTTGAACGGCGCAGCAGATTGGCCTTAACCGTATGCTGTAGAAAACGAAAGATGAAACGATTTAGGGGCGTAAATCGCTGTTGGATTTCTTCCATACACGCTTTTAAATCATCGCTTCTGAAATGGAGAATTCCGTTCAACACATCTCCATCGGCATAAAACCCACAATGGAAATTTTGTGTTGCAAATGCACGCGGAGGAAACGAAGGAGCACCCAATCCAGCCACACGGAAAAGGGTATTCAGAAAATCACGATAGGTAATACGGCATTGTTCGCCACCACCGAGATTAAAGAATTTTCCGTTCAGCTCCTCCTGATGGTCAATGGCATTCACAAAGGCCTGAGCAGCATCACCCGGCGAACAGGTTTCAATCCGGGTATCAAGCGGCATGTGAAACATAAAGCGCGATAATTTATGTCGTTTCAAAATCGCGGTTAACCGAAACACCGACCAACGAAGCTGCGAAGTTTGGACAGCAAGTTCAGCCTTTGCTTTCGATTGAGCATAGAAGTCTTTTTCACAGGGATTTACAGGATCGTTTACTGATATATTGGGACTTTTCAAGCGGTCGCCATATACCGAAATGCATGAACTATACAGAAAAAATGCATCAGGAGAAGTGTTTTCCAACTGATTTATCAGTACTTTTGTTGCTGTTACGTTTATTTGCTCAGCCAACTCAGGATGTCGATCGGCTTTGGGAGAAAGGATGGCGGCCAGGTGAATTACAATGTCGAATTTTTCATTCAAGGAAAGGATGTCGGAATGATTGACTAAATCTCCGTAAATCAAACGAATACGATCTCTAAACGGGCGATAGAACACAGCGGTTTCAAGGGTTCGTTTATCAAAGACAACCAGCTCGAAGTTCTGTTTTTCAAGCAAACGACGCAATACTTCCCGACCAATAGTTCCGGAAGCGCCGGTCAAAAGAATTTTAGGTTTGGCTGACATAAAATCATACTTTGTGTTTTCAAGGTAAAGGGTAAAACAAAATAGTGCAAATATTGTTTAAATATATAAACCATACCATCAATATTTAACACATTTACAAAATAATTCATTTTGTTTTTCAGGTAAATAAAATTGTAATAATCGTTTTGTATGTATTGAAAAACAACGTCTAATCACCTATGATTAAAAACCAACAACTTGTATGTATTTCCAGCACCACCTGGTGGGGATATTACACAAAGTCTACAGTGCAAATCCTCGAACGGTTGGCTGCTCATAACCAGGTCCTTTTCGTTGAGTACCCCCATACCTGGAAGGATATCGTAATGACCCTGATCGGACGACAACAGGGTCCGTTTGTAAAGCGCATGCTGGGTATCGACAACCACCTGGAACAGATTACCACTGCTTCATCAACACAGGTGTACGATTTGGTGCCTCCTCCCATGCTTCCGGTTTACTTTTTGAAAAACGAACGTATTTTCAATTTTCTCTTTCGGTACAATTCCTGGCTCTACAGGCGCTCGCTGCTGAAAGCCATGAAACAAGCGGGCATGGATCAGCCCATCGTAATTACGGCCTTTCATCCCTTCTTTGGCAATGCGATGCTTGGCAAACTCAACGAGAAAGCGCATATTTACTATTGTTTTGATGCTGTTGAAACCTGGTTTTACGGGGAACGCATCGTGGATATTGAACGCAGGTTTATCCAACAGGTTAAAGGAGTTATTACCACTTCCGATGCACTGAACCGCGAAAAAAGCAAGTTGAACCCCAACTGTATCACGGTAAAAAACGGAGTTGATTTTCAATTGTTTGCACCTCATTCCCGTACAGAAATCCCAACTCGCGATCGTAAAAAAATCGGTTATATCGGAAGTCTTGATCATCGCTTCGACATCGATTTGGTGGAATATGTCGTAAAAAACAGTCCTGATTATGATTTTGAGTTTACAGGAGCTCTTTTAAATCCGCAGGTAAAAGAACGACTACAAGGCTATCCGAATGTTACCATTTTTCCTCCGGTGAATGCCGATGAAGTGCCTGCCTTGCTGGCCAGTTACGATGCAGGGCTTATTCCATACATCAGGAACGAAGCTAATAAGAACATCTATCCACTCAAAATTAACGAATACCTGGCCGTGGGTGTTCCGCTGGTAATGACTGATTTTGCACATTTACCCGAATTTGAGGGAATGGTGAGTACTGCCGGCGACGAAAAAATATTTTTAGAGTGCCTAAACAACGAAATTACATTAGATTCACTTGCAAAAGTGAAGGAACGTATTAACTTTGCAAGAAATAATTCATGGGAAGCACGTACCGAAGCCTTTAGTGATGCACTGATGGCACTAATCGAAAAGTAGGCAGTTCCCGATCAATTATATTCAAACCATAGTTGTATGTACTATAAAAGCATTGGAGATTTAAACCGTACCATCCTGACTCACATCGAACTGATTCCTTCAGACACCGATTTGGTAGTCGGGATACCCCGAAGTGGCATGGTTCCGGCCATTATTATCGCACAAACCCTGCATCTGCCTTTCACCGACATCCATTCGTTTATTGCTGGTCGAATGTTTGGTGAAGACGAAAGCCATCACCAGGTGATTGACAATAAGCGATATAAAAACATCCTGATCGTCGACGACAGTGTGGCCTCGGGGAACGCCATCACCAAGGCAAGAGCGATGCTTCAAAACCTGGAATCGCTTTTCACACTAAAATACTGTGCAATTTACATCGTTCCGGTAAAAGTAAAAATGGTCGACATCTATTTCGAAACACTTGCACTGCCTCAGGTTTTTCAATGGAATGTGTTTCACCACACCGTACTTGAGAAGGCTTGCTTCGATATTGATGGTGTGCTGTGTGAAGATCCGACACTTGAGCAGGATGACGATGGTCCGCTGTACCGCGATTTTCTGATAAATGCGAAACCCTTGTACATTCCGGAATGTAAAATTGGAACGATAGTCACTTCCCGGCTTGAAAAATACCGCAAGGAGACTGAAGAATGGTTGCAGAAGCACAATATCAGATACAATCAACTGGTGATGTATAATCCCGGAAAAACAAAAAAGAGTGATTATATTCATCCGGCTGCGTTGAAAGCGAGTGTATATAAATCGCTGAACTATTTCTTGTTTATTGAAAGCTCCTACTATCAGGCCCGTAAAATTAACCAGATTACCGGAAAACCTGTATTGTGTACCGAAATTTTTGAGATGATAACAGAAAGTGAATCGCTGATGCACAATATCCGTAGCGGGAAATATCTTCCGGGCACCCGCGAATTTCTGTTGAACATCCGAAGACGAGTCAAAGGATACTAAAAGGTTAGACCAACTCAGAAACACAGACATCAAACCAACCATTATCAACAATAATAGCTCATCAACCAATTGTTATTCAATTAATTAATAGCATAAAAATGAACATCCTGTATTATATATTGCTTTTGGTGAATTACGGTATATACCTGGTAATTCTGATTCCGGTCTTGTATTTTCTGGTATTTTCGGTGGCCTCCCTTTTTTACCGACAAAAGAAGAAAAAGCTCAAACCTGATGAAAAACGAAAAGTTAGTGTCATTTTCCCTGCTTATCAGGAAGATGCAGTTATCCTGAACTCCGCCAGTGCAGCCCTTCGACACCACAGCGAACTGGCCGACCTGCACATTCTGGTTATTGCCGATGGTTTACAACCTGCAACTATCGAAACGTTACGTAATGCAGGAGCACAGGTAGAGGAAATTGTAAATACCGAGGGCACCAAAGCCGCAGCACTGGAATTTGCCATGAAGTTTATCCCCGAAAATACAGGTGAAATGATTATTCTGGACATCGACAATGTGATGAAGGATGAATTTGTGGATTCAATTATTACCACTAAATTGAAGAAAAAACTACAGATTGTACAAGGCCACCGTACGGCAAAAAACCAGAATACCCCCTACGCCGTGCTCGATGCCATCAGTGAGGAAATCAACAACTCGATTTTCAGGCGCGGTCACCGGGTGCTGGGACTTTCCTCCGCCCTGATTGGATCTGGATTTATATGCGATGTGGCATTGTTTAAAAATGAGTTTGTCGGTCATGTAAAAAGCAAGGGTGAAGACAAGGAATTCGAGCTTCGGCTGCTGAAAAACCGGATTCGGATTGGCTATGATGACAATGCCGTGGTGTACGATGAAAAGGTACAGCGTTCGGATGCCTTTTACCGGCAACGCAAACGCTGGATGGCTATTCAGCGCGACCTTCAGCGCGAAGAAGCCAAAAAAGCCTTCAGGAGTCTCTCTGGTTTTACCAATATCGAATACCTCAACAAGATGTACCAGCTGATGATTCCCCCGAAAATCAT
>JAVFAG010000150.1:2555-4826 GCA_034002585.1 Paludibacter sp. | reverse complement strand
TTACAGAAAAATCTGTTTCTCAGGCTTTTTTTCTATTTATCAATTGAACTACTGTTCTTCCACTTCTCCGTTTTCCGGTTCGAGTTCAATCATCAGGGTATCCTTGGGAACCCGATCGCCGGGTGTTACGTTGATTTTCTTAATGCGGGCCGTGAAAGGCATCTGAATGCGGTTCTGCATCTTCATGGCTTCCAAAATCAGTAAATGATCACCTTCCTTCACCACGTCACCTTCTTTTACAGCTACAGAAATCACGGTTCCGGGAATCGACGACTGGATTTCATACGGATTCGGATTCACCCATTCCTTACGATTCTTGTACTTATTGGTAAGCTGAGTCTTGTATTTTCGGGCGGTAACCGCAAAATCGACCAGCACAATTTCTTCCTTCTTCTTCATTTCACTTCAATGTTGAGGGTTAAAAATCAGAATGGAGGTACTCCGTGTTTCTTCCAAGGACGATGGTCGTCTTTGTTTTTCGAAACTTCGAGTGCATGAAGCACCAGTTCGCGGGTTTCTTTCGGTTCAATCACCGCATCGATATAGCCCTTCGAAGCTGCTACAAACGGATTGGCGAATTTCTCAATGTATTCCTGCACTTTTTTCTGACGCATCGCATCCTGATCTTCAGCCTCCATAATTTCCTTGCGGAAGATGATGTTAGCAGCTCCTTCAGGACCCATTACGGCAATCTCAGCTCCTGGCCATGCAAACATAAAGTCGGCACCCAGGTGACGCGAGTTCATTGCGATATAACCTCCTCCGTAAGCCTTACGCAGGATAACCGTGATCTTGGGAACGGTAGCTTCGGAATATGCATAGAGCAGTTTCGCACCGTGACGAATCACACCCGCATGTTCCTGATCAACGCCCGGTAAGTATCCCGGCATATCCTCGAGGGTAAGAATAGGAATGTTGAATGCGTCGCAAAAACGAATGAAACGGGCTGCCTTATCCGAAGCATCGCAATCGAGTACACCGGCCAGGTACATCGGCTGATTGGCAACAAAACCAATTGTTTCGCCATTCATACGACCAAAACCAATCACGATATTCGGAGCCCAAAGTTCCTGAACTTCCAGAAATTTGGATTCATCGCTCAGGGCATAAATAATTTCGCGAACGTCGTAGGGCTGTTTGGGATCGGCAGGAATTATATTTTCAATATTCTTGCGCGATTTTGGTTTTTTCGGCTCAATACGGGCCGCTTTTTCCTGATTGCTGTGAGGCAACAGGTTAATCAGTTCTTTAATCTGATTCAGACACTGAATTTCATTTTGGGCATAGAAGTGAGCATTACCGGTAATTTCGGCATGTACACGGGCACCACCGAGGTCTTCCTGCGAGATTTTCTCACCCAATACGGTTTCAATAACGTTAGGACCGGTAATAAACATCTTCGAGATATTTTCAACCACAAAAACGAAGTCGGTAAGAGCCGGAGAATACACAGCACCACCGGCACAGGGACCCAGGATAACCGAAAGCTGCGGAATAACTCCCGAAGCCATGGTGTTTCGGTAGAAAATCTCACCGTATCCGGCCAACGCACCAATACCTTCCTGAATACGTGCTCCACCCGAGTCGTTGATACCAATACAAGGCATCTTCATCTTAAGAGCATGGTCCATGATTTTGGTAATTTTACGGGCATGTTTCAGTCCTAAAGAGCCACCCATAACGGTAAAGTCCTGGGCATACACACAAACGGGAGCACCATTGATGGTTCCGGTACCGGTAATCACACCGTCGCCGGCCAATTCCTTACGGTCCATCCCGAAGTTACGCTCTTCGTGTTCCACAAACATATCATATTCGTGGAAGGAGTTCGCATCCAACAAATTCAGAATACGATCACGGGCAGTCATTTTGCCCATGGCGACCTGCTTTTCGATGGCTTTCTCACCACCACCCAGTTGTACCTGGGCTTTCTTTTGCCGCAATGCGAGAATGTTTTTCTTTAACGTCATAAAAACATCAAATTAAATTAAACGATATAAACTAGTTTTGTTTAAAAAATCGTACAAAAATAACACATTTTTCCGACAAGTGAGCAAGTTTAAGACACTAAGGTTTCCGTTTAACTAAGTTTTTGCGGGTAGCTCTGAAAGCAGGCGAGTTAACCTGTTCACTCACATCGTCTAACACCAGAAAAAACTCATAGCGGAGGTCCTCGTTATTTTTCACCAGCTCATACAATAAGCGCATGGCCTGACTTTGAACTCCAGGCGGATAAGAAGGTTGAATTATCAAATCGTACAAGCGATTCAT
>JAVFAG010000150.1:0-2455 GCA_034002585.1 Paludibacter sp. | reverse complement strand
CCGGATTCGTGGAAAGCAATAGCAGCCAGTAATCGCCAGTCCCAACCGATTTCAGCAGCGTATTTTTTAAACAGATGATCGAAGGGAGAAATGGCTCCCCGCGGAATACTCAACCGTGATGATGTAAAGTAAGGATTCCTGACAATGTACTTGCTGTACAACTGCGATCGAAACAATTCGGTTTGTGGTAAAGCTTCCCAGGCTTTTAATGCCTGCTCCAGTTCGGTTCGATGATTGGCAATCAACCAACCGTTGCGTTGCGAAAAACCTATCTGCAGGCGGCAATCCATTCGCCGGTTGTGCTCTTTGTACTGAATAGCCTTATTGTGATAGGCAACTGTAAATTCAATATCTTTCTTTAACACCTGATCAATTAAGTCATCGCTGCTCACTGTATCAGGGACAATTACAATATTGATACTTCCACCCAGTTCGCGGTTCAGGCTTTTCAGGCGTTTCAGCTGAGGAGAATTTTCGGTAACATGTATCGTTTTGCCTTTTAATTCGGGAATTGTAGTAACTGTATTCACACCAATCATCTGCACAAGCACCAGGTGCGACTCGGGCTGCATGGCCACAAAACGGAATCGTTTTTTCAGTTCCCGGCTTTGATATACATCGTAGGCAACTAAATCAACCTTGCCCTCTTCGAGCCAGTCGTACAGCTGATCATTGGTACGGGCCAGGTGATAGCGAACTGGTTTTCCAAGGTAAGCAGCAAAATGTTGGGATAATTCCACATCGTAGCCTATCACTTCGCCCCGAAAGGTAAAATAAGAGGAAGAGCCATAGCGGGTGGCAACATGCAGGGTATCAGCAGCAAATGCCGAAGCATTTTCTTCGGCTATACCGGTACTGTCAACTTCCTGCATATCGGAAGTACAAGACCAGAGAAAAACCATTAATCCTACTAAGAAACGGATTATCATGTGTTTCCGGCAGTGAAAGATTGGCTGCTAAAATAATCCTAAAATTCGAATCTAAAAAATTTTTCCTTACATCCGTTCGGGAACGGTAATACCCAGCAAGGCCATTCCTGAACGGATAACCTTTGCTACGGCCGACGACATAAGTAGCCGGAAACCTTTCAATGCTTCGTTTTCTTCTTTTAAAATTGAGAAGTCGTGGTAGAACTGGTTGTATTCTTTCACCAATTCGTAAATATAGTTGGCAATTACTGCCGGACTAAACTCATCGCCTGCCTGACGAACCATAGCCGGATAAGTGCTTAGCAGCTGAATCATGTATTTTTCCTTTTCCGAAATGGTAAGCGATGTATCTACAGCTTCCGGCACCTGAATACCAGCTTCCTGCGCTTTTCGCAATACCGATTTGATACGGGCATGTGTATACTGAATAAAGGGTCCTGTATTTCCATTAAAATCGATAGATTCTTTGGGATTAAAAGTCATATTTTTTTTCGGATCCACTTTCAGGATAAAATATTTCAGCGCACCCAAACCTACCATGGATGCGATCTGTTCCACTTCTTCATCCGTTGCAGTATCGAGCTTACCCAGTTCACGGGCAGTATCGCGTGCAGTATCTATCATTTCCGTCATCAGGTCGTCGGCATCCACCACAGTACCTTCGCGGCTTTTCATTTTTCCTTCGGGAAGTTCCACCATTCCATACGAGAAATGCACCAAATCACGGCCCCATTCAAAACCAACTTTATCAAGAAGTAAAGCCAGCACCTGGAAATGGTAGTTTTGCTCGTTACCTACCACATATACCATTTTACTGATGGGATAATCCTCGTAACGAAGCTTGGCGGTACCAATATCCTGAGTCATATACACCGAAGTACCATCAGCACGGAGAAGTAACTTCTCATCCAGACCATCGGAGCGTAAATCGGCCCATACCGAGCCATCCTCACGACGGTAGAACACACCTTTTTCCAGTCCTTCCTCTACCTTCGATTTTCCTTCGAGATAAGTTTGCGATTCGTAATATATTTTATCGAAATCAACACCCATACGCTTGTAAGTCGCATCAAAACCTTCGTACACCCAGCCATTCATGGTTTCCCAAAGCTGATATACTTCCGGATCGTGCTGCTCCCAGGCTACCAGCATTTCCTGGGCCTGACGCATCAGTGGAGCGGTACGTTTGGCTTCTTCCTCCGGGATATTTTGTTCCATCAGGGCTTTGATTTCTGCCTTGTACGCCTTATCAAATTCCACATAATATTTTCCAACCAGGTGGTCGCCCTTCATGCCTGAGGATTGAGGTGTTTCACCCTTACCAAAGAGCTTCCAGGCCAGCATCGACTTACAGATGTGAATGCCGCGGTCGTTCACAATATTGGTTTTCACCACCTCCCAGCCATTTGCTTTCTGAATTTCGGCAATCGAAAAACCAAGCAGGTTATTGCGCACGTGGCCGAGGTGAAGGGGTTTATTGGTATTGGGGGATGAATATTCGATCATCATCAGCTTGTCCTTTCCTG
>JAVFAG010000149.1:0-4974 GCA_034002585.1 Paludibacter sp. | reverse complement strand
GGTGCACCACCGCAGGGCAACCGGATTTGTATTCGCCGGAATCGTTTTCGCGCTTAAGGCCGGATTAGGTATCGGAGGAGCATTGTGTGGCACCATCATCGATAAATTCGGATTTGTGGCTAATGAAATTCAATCGGCATCCTCTGTACAGGGAATCAAACTAACGTCAAGCATCATTCCGGCTGTTACTTTCTTTATTGGAGTTATCGCTTTGTTTTTCTATCCGATAACCAAAAAGATGAACGAGAAGCTACAGGAAGAACTGGCTCTGCGAAGAAATAATAATTAACAAGTAAAAGTGATGATAATGAAAAAAGTATATCTATTCATCCCCGCAATGATATTCATGCTGATGGCGTGCTCCAACGGACAAAAAATATCAAAAAACAGCATGAAAGATGCCTTCAAAGAGAAATTCCTGATTGGCACGGCACTGAATCACCGGCAATATACTAACCAGGATGCCAAATCGGTAGCTGTTATCAAACAGCATTTCAATTCCATTGTGGCTGAAAATTGCATGAAAAGTGAGCAAATTCAACCTCAGGAAGGCCAATTCTTTTTCAATGATGCCGATCAGTTTGTTGAATTTGGTTTGAAAAACAACATGCACATTGTAGGTCATACCCTTATCTGGCATTCGCAGATTCCACAATGGTTTTTTGTAGATGAAAAAGGCAGGGATGTGAGCCGTGAAGTCTTGATTGAACGAATGAAAAATCACATCAGCACCGTTGTTACCCGCTACAAAGGAAAAGTGAAAGGCTGGGATGTGGTAAATGAAGCAATACTCGACGATGGCACTTTCCGACAAAGTAAGTTTTATCAGATTCTTGGTGAAGACTATATCCGCTTAGCTTTTGAATTTGCGCACCAGGCCGATCCCGATGCGGAATTGTATTACAACGACTATTCGATGGCACATGAAGGCAAAAGAAATGGAACGGTGAAGATGGTAAAGAACCTGATTGATAAGGGTGTTAAGATTGATGGCATCGGCATGCAGGGGCATATGAGCATGGACTTTCCATCACTCGAAGCTTTCGAAAAAAGCATTGTGGCTTTCGCCGCGCTGGGAGTGAAGGTGATGATTACGGAGCTTGATATTTCGGTGTTACCCTTTCCGAATTCAAATGTTGGGGCCGATATTGCCAATACAGCAGAGTATAAGCAATCGCTAAACCCCTATACCAACGGACTTCCCGAAGAAGTTTATCAGCAGTGGCATCAGCGCTACACCGACTTCTTCAGATTGTTTGTGAAACACCACGACAAAATCAGTCGTGTAACCATGTGGGGACTCAGCGATGCCGATACATGGAAAAACGATTGGCCCGTGAAAGGCAGAACGGATTATCCGCTGCTGTTCGATCGGAACATTGAACCCAAACCACTGGTACAGACCCTTATTAATGAAGCATCAGGGTTGAATAACAAAGAAATGGTAGCCAAAATTAAATAAAGATGACCATGAAAACCCCAAGATACCTCGTTCCCGGCGATTATATGGCCGACCCGGCAGTACATGTGTTTGGCGGCAGATTGTATATTTACCCTTCTCACGATCGCGAAAGCGGCATCCCTGAAAATGATAATGGCGATCATTTCGACATGCAGGATTACCATGTTTTTTCGATGGATGAAGTGGATGGCGGGATTACCGATCACGGAGTGGTGCTCGATGTAAAGGACATCGCCTGGGCTGGTCGCCAACTTTGGGATTGCGATGTGACTTATCGCAATGGAAAGTATTATATGTACTTCCCGCTGAAAGACAAAAACGATATTTTCAGGATAGGAGTAGCAATCAGCGATAAGCCCGAAGGACCTTTTGTTCCGCAGGAAAATCCCATCAAAGGAAGTTACAGCATCGATCCGGCCATTTTTCAGGATGGAGAAGATTACTACATGTACTTTGGTGGACTTTGGGGCGGACAGTTACAGCGCTACCGCGACAACAAAGCACTCGAATGTGCCCGTTTGCCCGAAGGCGATGAGCAGGCACTTTGTCCTAAGATTGTGAAACTGAGTAACGATATGCTCGAATTTGCGGAAGAACCCCGCGATGTACTGATTTTAGACGAATCAGGCAAGCCCCTCACCGGTGGCGACAACAAACGGCGGTTCTTCGAAGCTTCGTGGATGCACAAGTACAACGGGAAATACTATTTTTCGTATTCTACCGGCGACACCCACCTCTTATGTTATGCTATTGGCGATAATCCTCATGGTCCGTTCACGTACCAGGGAGTGATTCTGACTCCGGTCGTAGGCTGGACCACCCACCACGCCATTGCCGAATTCAAAGGCAAATGGTATCTGTTTCATCACGACTCCGTGCCTTCGGGCGGCCGCACCTGGCTGCGCAGCTTGAAGGTGGTGGAATTGGAATATGATGAAAATGGGAGGATTAAAACTATTGAAGGAGGCGGGGAGTGAAAAACACTAGCTCTGCATTCGAAAATTACATTTGAATTTTTAATTATTTCTAAACTCAAATAAGCATGTTTATGAAAAAATCATTATTACTCATATTTGCACTTTGTAGCTTTGTGTGGCTACAGGTAGAAGCTGCTACAACAAACGGCACGGTAGTGAATGGATACTATATCATTCAGGATTTTGATGGGACGGCACCTGTTTACAGCACAACAGGAGCATCAGTTACTACTCCTGCTTATCCTATTACAGGACAGGGAAATTCAGTAAGATTAGAAGTAACCAGTAATAATGGATATTTTACTATACCAGTTACGCTACCCGAAGGCATAGTATTGTCGAATAATGACGCTTTGGTATTTGATTTATATCATCAAAGTGGTACATTTAAACGGTTGAGAGTTCATTTAGGAAGTACTCATGCAGGCAGTAGTCAGGTGTATGATTTTGGCAGTAATTTCTTAGGAGATAACCTTCCACGAAATCGCGGAACTATAAGTGTTAACGTAAATCAACTTACAGGATATACTACTGCAGGTAATTCTTTTCGTTTGGGTTTTGGTATTGACTATGGTACAACTGTAATTTTTATTGATAACATAAGACTTGCCTACACGTTGTCAACTGCTCCTGCCGCAACTGATGCAACCGAGATAACAGCATCCGGGTTCACTGCCAACTGGAATGCTCTTTTCGGAGTTGAGAATTATCGCCTTGATGTGGCTACTGATGCATCCTTTACAAGCATGGTAAGTGGTTATAATAATTTAAATGTTGGTAATGTATTGACATACGAAGTAACAGGATTAGACGAAAACACAACTTATTATTACAGAGTACGAGGAGCTAAAACTAATGGAACAAGTCCCTCCTCTTCCACTATAACTGTATTGACAGAATCCAGTGGCCCGGTTGATTTGTATGTTGCACCGAACTTAGATCCGGTTGCTGAAACTGACCCGACACCTGCCACGATTTCTGTGCCAACCGTTTTTGTAATTGATGATTATGAAAGTAGGAGTATTGATGAAGCTTTGAGTGTTAATGCTCCAGGTTTTACTACAGCATCCGTTAAAGCTAATCCAACAAATGGCTCTCAAAAATCAGCTTATGTAAGAGTAACCAATTGGGATGGTTATCTCAGGTTGAATGTTCAGTTGCCTGTTGGTAAAGTACTTGCTGATTATGTTAAGCTATCTTTTGATGAATATCTGCAATCAGGTTACGATCAGAATTATAAAGACATCAGGGTATATTTTGATGGTGTTCAAGAATTTAATGTGGCTTCTGGTGGTACAACAACAAATGCCTGGACAACCAGAGAATTTAATCTTGCAGGAAAAACTGCCGGAAACACCTTTGTGCTTGATATCGGAATGCGTACACCAAACGGAAGTTATTTTATTGATAACGTCAAGCTTTCTCCTGCACCAGCTCCCACCGCCACTACCGCCACCGCTGCCACTCACATCTACGCCACCAGCTTCAAAGCACAATGGTCGCTTTTCCAGGGTTCAACAGCTTATTTCTTAGACGTGGCTACCAATAACACTTTCACCAATATGGTAAGTGGCTACAACAATCTGAATGTAGGTGATGTAGCCAATTATGTGGTAACCGGTTTAACTCCCGGAATAACTTACTATTACCGGGTAAGAGGCACCAACACCAGCACCCAATCCAACACCATCACTGTGGCCACCAAAGCCGGGACAACAGCTGCAAGTCACTTCGCCACCCGCGCTTCCGGTAACATCTCCGACATCGCCACCTGGCAATCGTCGACCAATAACGCAGCCTGGATGAATGCCACTGCTGCACCTACCGGCGATGCCAAGTCGATTCGGGTATTGAAAGGTCATCAACTCACGGTGGATGATGATTTCAGCGGGGCTGAAATTATTGTGCGCGCAGGAGGCCAGCTGAGTGTTGCTGCGGGAAAAGAGCTGGAACTGAGCGGCAGATTATTCCTCGAAAGCAATGAAGCCGATGGTACTGCTACATTTATAAACGAAGGCACCCTTACCGTTCCCGCCAATAACGCTATTGTGAAGCAATATCTTACCTCAAAAACACGCCCGGTTCCAGTGGGGGAAACGCCGGCGTCCAACGACGACTGGTGGTATATATCCAGTCCGGTGACCGGAGCTACCAGCGCAGTTTTCGATCCAGCTTCAACAGCAGAGACAAGAAACAGAATCGGATATTTTAATGAAGTAACTCAATTGTATCCGCAAATTTTAACGAATGATGTTGCATTAACTTCCGGCAAAGGCTATTTGGCAAAATTGGGTGCAAACGCAACTGTATCGTTCGAAGGTGCTCTCAATAACGGAGATGTAAATGTGGATATTACCCGCACCGGAACTTCCGTGGCAAAACGAGGTTTCAACTTAGTGGGCAATCCTTATCCTTCCTACCTCAACTGGAACATGGTGCGCGGCTCGAGAACCGACATCAGCACCGGCATTTGGTACCGAACACGCAACGAAGGAGGCGAGATGGTTTTCGACACTTACAATGGCCTTTCAGGTA
>JAVFAG010000148.1:0-5019 GCA_034002585.1 Paludibacter sp. | reverse complement strand
TTACCAGTAGCTATATTTCACCTTCCATTCTGGAAGAACGCCAGCTTAATGTAACACAGATGGATGTGTTTTCGCGATTGATGATGGACCGTATTATCTTCCTGGGAACCCAGATCGACGATTACACCGCTAATGTGATTCAGGCTCAGCTCCTTTTCCTCGATTCTTCAGATCCCGGAAAAGACATTTCTATCTACCTCAACTCTCCGGGAGGTTCAGTGTATGCCGGATTAGGCATCTACGACACCATGCAGTTTATAGGTTCTGATGTGGGCACCATTTGTACCGGAATGGCCGCATCGATGGCCGCTGTGTTGCTGGTAGCGGGGGCCAATGGCAAACGCTCGGCCCTGAAGCATTCGCGTGTTATGATTCACCAGCCTATGGGTGGCGCTCAGGGTCAGGCTTCGGATATTGAAATTACTGCCCGCGAAATTCAAAAACTGAAAAAAGAACTGTACACCATTATTGCAGATCATTCCGGAAATCCATACGACCGCATCGAAAAAGATTCGGACCGCGACTATTGGATGACCTCGCAGGAAGCGCTCGAATATGGTATGATCGACCGCATTCTTATCAACGAAAAGAAGAAATAAGGAATGGCAAAACAACTTCGACAATGCTCTTTTTGTGGCCGCTCCGAGAGTCAGATCGACTTTATGATTATGGGGCAAAACAACGTGCAAATCTGTAACGAATGTGCGATGCAGGCCGCCGAAATAGTAAAGGAAAACGAAACCAGTAAATCGAAGCTCCCCAAGCTGAAGCGCGACGATGTGCCCAAGCCCATGGAGATTAAAAACTACCTCGACCAGTATGTGATTGGTCAGGATGAAGCCAAAAAGTATCTTTCAGTAGCTGTGTATAATCACTACAAACGATTGATGCAGGAAAACACCAACGACGATGTGGAGATTGAAAAATCAAACATCATCATGGTAGGCTCCACCGGCACGGGTAAAACCCTGCTGGCTCGTACGATAGCACGCAAGCTGCATGTACCTTTCACCATTGTTGATGCTACGGTACTTACCGAAGCCGGCTATGTGGGCGAGGATATTGAAAGCATCCTGACCCGTCTGCTTCAGGTAGCCGATTACGATGTAAAGGCAGCTGAGCGCGGCATTGTGTTTATCGACGAAATTGATAAAATTGCCCGCAAGAGCGACAATCCGAGCATTACCCGCGACGTGAGTGGCGAAGGTGTTCAGCAGGGTTTGTTGAAGCTGCTTGAAGGATCGGTGGTGAACGTTCCGCCGCAGGGAGGCCGTAAGCATCCCGAACAAAAGATGATTGCTGTGAATACGCAAAACATCCTGTTTATTTGCGGTGGTGCTTTCGACGGGATCGAGAAAAAAATTGCTGCACGGCTGAACACAAAGGTAGTAGGCTACAGCGCCACACTGGAAAAAGAGCATATCGACAAGCATAACCTCCTGCAATACATTGCACCGCAGGATTTAAAATCCTTTGGACTCATTCCGGAAATTATCGGTCGTTTGCCCATCCTGACCTACCTGGAGCCACTCGATCGCGAAGCATTAAGGAGGATTCTTACCGAACCGAAAAATTCCATCGTGAAGCAGTATCTGAAACTGTTTAAGATGGATGATATTGAACTGATTTTCAAGCCAGAAGTACTCGATTATATTGTAGATAAAGCCATTGAATTCAAGCTGGGTGCCCGCGGTTTGCGCTCCATAACGGAAACCATCATCATGGATAAGATGTATGAAATGCCTTCCAAGAAAGAAGAAAAACTCATCGTCGAACTTCCGTATGCGATCAGCAAAATCGAAAAAGCCAATATGAATAGGCTAAAGAGTGCGTAAATGGTTGCAGAACATGCATTGCGCAAAAAATATAAACAGATAAAACAGGGTTTCATTAAAAAAATGATATAAATCCTGCTTTTTTTAACGAAAAGACTTGTATATTTGAAATCTGTTTATAATTTTGCTAAGTCAAAAAAGCAACTATGACCACTCATTCGGAATTAACAGCACAACTGAAAAAGTACTTCGGATTTGATAACTTCAAGGGAAACCAGGAAGCTATCATCCAGAATGTGCTGTCGCAGAACGATACCTTTGTATTAATGCCTACAGGAGGAGGCAAGTCGCTTTGCTACCAGCTCCCTTCGCTACTGATGGAAGGTACGGCCATAGTGATTTCGCCACTCATTGCTCTGATGAAAAATCAGGTAGATGCAATGCGGAATTTCGCCGAAGAGGATGGAATTGCTCATTTCATCAACTCATCACTTACAAGGCAGGCGATTGATGCAGTAAAGGCCGATATCGTTTCCGGTAAGACAAAGCTGCTCTACGTGGCACCTGAGTCGCTCACCAAGGATGAGAACATTGAGTTTTTGAAGCAGATAAAAATATCGTTTTATGCGGTGGATGAGGCACATTGTATTTCGGAATGGGGACACGACTTTCGTCCAGAATACCGCCGCATTCGCCCTATCATTAATGATATCGGTGCAGCTCCGCTGATAGCACTTACCGCTACTGCAACACCTAAGGTTCAGCACGATATACAGAAGAACCTCGGGATGCTGGGCGCTACGGTGTATAAATCGTCGTTTAACCGCGAAAATTTGTACTATGAGGTGCGAAACAAGTCGAACACGATCGATAAGGATATTATTAAGTACATACGTGCTCAGAATGGCAAGTCGGGTATTATTTACTGTCTGAGCCGCAAAAAAGTGGAAGAGCTGGCCGAAACGCTCAAGGTGAACGGCATTTCGGTACTACCCTATCATGCCGGTATGGATTCGGCGGTACGTTCGCAAAATCAGGACATGTTCCTGATGGAGAAAGTGCAGATTATTGTGGCTACCATTGCTTTTGGAATGGGAATCGATAAGCCCGATGTACGCTTTGTGATTCATTACGATATGCCCAAGAGCCTGGAAGGATATTACCAGGAAACCGGACGTGGCGGGCGCGATGGAGGTGAAGGTCAATGTATTGCGTACTATGCCTACAAGGATCTGGATAAATTGCGTAAGTTCATGCAGGGAAAACCTGTAGCAGAACAGGAAATCGGAAACCAGCTGTTGCTGGAAACACAGGCCTATGCCGAATCGTCGGTATGCCGCAGAAAATTATTATTACATTATTTTGGAGAAGAGTATAAACAAGACAATTGCGGGAGTTGCGATAACTGTATGAAACCGAAGAAGACAATGGAAGGTCAGGAGTTACTGGTGGTGATACTGGAAACCATACTGGCAGTGAGAGAGAAATTCAAGGCAGAGCACATCGTGGATATATTAAAGGGACAGGCTACATCGGATGTGACCTCTTACCAGCACGATGAACTGGATAGTTTTGGCTCGGCACCCGATGAAGATGAGAAATTCCTGCAGGCGATTATCCGTCAGGCAATGATAGCCGGATTTATTTCGAAAGACATCGAAAACTACGGCCTGCTCAGGCTTACAACTGCCGGAAAGGCCTATCTGAAAAAACCGACTTCTTTCCCGGTGGTGAAGGACAACGATTTTGAAGAGGATGATGAAGAAACCAATGTTAAATCGGGTGGTGGCACCTGCGCTGCCGACGATGTATTGTTTTCCATCCTGAAAGACCTTCGAAAAAAGCTGTCGAAGAAGCTCGAAGTACCTCCATTTGTTATCTTCCAGGATCCGTCGCTGGAAGCTATGGCAACCACTTATCCTATTACTATGGATGAGTTGCAAAATATCCCCGGTGTAGGTGCAGGTAAGGCCAAACGCTATGGTGAAGAATTCCTCAAGGTGATTAAAGAGCACGTTAAGGAAAACGAGATTATCCGCCCTGAGGACTTACGGGTGCGCACCGTTGCAAAAAAATCGCAGCTGAAGGTTTCCATCATTCAGGCTATCGATCGAAAAATTGCCCTCGATGACATTGCCGACTCGAAAGGACTCGATATGGGTGAACTGCTCGACGAAATTGAAGCCATCGTATATTCGGGTACTAAAATCAACATCGATTACTTCCTCCGTGAAATCATGGAGCCCGATCATGTGGATGAGATTTTCGATTATTTCCGTACGGCTGAATCCGATAAAATTGAACCAGCCCTCCGTGAATTGGGCGAAGACGATTTCAGCGAGGTAGAAGTGCGACTTGTGCGTATCAAATTCCTTTCAGAAATAGGAAATTGATACGGTTTGGCTGGATTATCGGATTTTTCTGTCTTAGCTTTTTTGGAATAGCCCAACAGAATGAGACCTACGAACGCATAGCCCAGCGTTTTGGAAGGCTGTGGAATACCGTTCCGCAGGAAAAAGTGTACCTTCATACCGATAAATACCTATACAGCGCAGGTGAAACCATTTGGCTGAAAGCGTATATGGTTCACGCTTCCAATCATCGCCCCCTGCAACAAAGTAAATTTGTGTACGTCGAGTTGCTCGACTCGGCCAGTATAGTGAAGCAACGCCTGAAAATCCAACGTACAAAGACCGGCGCTTACGGAAGCATGAAACTTCCTGCCGACTATAAACCCGGCGAATATACATTGCGGGCCTACACCTACTGGATGCTGAATGCAGGCCGGGAATTTTTATTCCACAAAAAAATACGACTGGGCAACCTTATTGACACACGGCCCGAAGAACCGACGAAGGAAAAACAAAAACGAAAAACAATTCCTCAAAAAGACGATTTCGACCTTCAGTTTTTTCCTGAAAGCGGACATTTACTCACCGGCGACTTTCAATCTATCGCTTTTAAAGCGGTAGGAAACGATGGTTTATCGTTGGCCGTCTCGGGTACAGTGTACAACCAACAAAATGAAGAAGTAGCCACCTTCGTAACGGGTCACCGGGGAATGGGAAAGCTGATTCTTTCACCAAGGATAAACGAACGGTACTATGCCCTTGTAAGGGATGAAAACGGCAGGGAAAAACGGGTTGATCTTCCAGCGCCCGAAGCAGTAGGCGTTGCCTTACAGCTTACCTACAACCGGGGAAAAATCAACCTGAAAATTACCAATAACACCTCACTGCCTGCC
>JAVFAG010000147.1:0-5040 GCA_034002585.1 Paludibacter sp. | reverse complement strand
AAATATACAAAACTAATCGGTTATTTAACAAAATAAGTTCGTATTTAACAAACTGTGTTAATGTTAAATTCTTAACCAGACAGCATTTACTGTTCCTTTTTCTTACGACCACTTTTTTGCAGGGCCTGGTCGAGCAGATACAGAATCTGACCATTGGTGCTGCGGAACTCGTCCGCAGCCCATTTTTCGATCGCATTCATGGTGTCGGCATCAATACGAAGCACAAAACTTTTATTTTTTGTTTCTTTTGCCATTCTTTTATGTCGCTGCTTAAACTATCTGAAGGAACATGATTTATTCCTTTGGGATACGGTTGTTTTTATTGGTGGAGTGTGCCGGCATTCAGCACGGGCTGAGCGTTTTCCTCGCTACACAGCACCACCAGCAGATTACTTACCATTGCAGCCTTTTTATCATCATCCAGTTCAATAATATTTTCTTCAGAAAGTTTATTCAGCGCCATTTTCACCATACCTACCGCACCTTCCACAATTTTTTCACGGGCAGAGATAATTGCATCGGCCTGCTGACGACGAAGCATCACCGCGGCAATTTCGGGCGCATAGGCCAGGTAGTTAATCCGTGCTTCCACCACTTCGATACCGGCAATCGAGAGGCGTTCATTCAGTTGTGCTTCGAGAATATCGTTGATTTCCTCACCGCCACTACGAAGTGTAAGTTCATTTTCATGAGCAATGCCTGTCTGGTCGTAGGCATACATACCCGCCACATTCCGCAGCGCAGCATCGCTCTGTACTTTCACAAAATTCTCGTAAGCAGCCATCTTGTGGGCCACAGCGTTCACAATACTCACACTTCCGTTGGGAGCAGTGGTTACCGAATTCAGGGATCCTGTATCCACATTGAATGCAGCTTTGTAGGTATCGGCCACTTTCCACACCACCACAAGTCCTATCATCACCGGATTCCCGTTCTTATCGTTTACCTTGATGGGTTCCGCATCGAGGTTCCGCGCCCGTAGTGTGAGCTTACTTTTGTTGTAAAACGGATTCACCCAGAAGAAACCATTCTGTTTCACGGTGCCTTCGTATTTTCCAAAGAAAATCATCACCCGTGCTTCGTTGGGTTCAATCTGCATAAAACCAAACCAAAACAGGAAGTTGATAATTACCAGCACGATATCGGTAATGATAAGTGCCACCAACAGTCCTCCATCAATTGAAGAATTAGCCAGCCAAATTAAAGCTACCACGCAACCAATCAAAAACGCAATGTTAAACAACAACATGGGAATACCCGGAAGTTTAACTCCACTAAAATCTACTTCATTTGTTTTCATACATTACAAATTTATTGTTTAAAGATCGTATGGAACTAGCATGCCAACAGCATCATAACCCTGGATGTGATGTTGTCAAATGCTAATTTCACAATGATATTATTTTGATATCACAAAGATATGGGTTTTCAATTAAATAGACAAGCATAAGCCCTCAATATTTAACAATATTTATACATGCATTACGGGTAAATCGCATTACCTTCGCACTTCATTCTTAACTGATTATCCATTGGCACTCGAAATTGAACGCAAATTTTTAGTCCGCTCCGATGCTTTTAAAACGGAAGCATTCCGGAAAACAGAAATCATGCAGGGCTATATCGCTACCGGAAACGGGCGCACGGTGCGGGTGCGTATCCGCGACGACAAAGGCTATCTCACCATCAAAGGTCCGAGTTTCGATGGCGGCTTGTCGCGCTACGAATGGGAGCACGAAATTGCGCTAACCGAAGCCCGCGAACTGATGCAATTGTGCGAACCGGGCATTATTCACAAAACGCGTTACGAGGTACAAGCCGGCGAACTCATTTTTGAAGTTGATGAATTTTACGGCGAAAATCAAGGACTAGTGGTAGCCGAAATTGAATTGCCCTCGCTGCAAGCTTCCTTTAGCATTCCTGAATGGCTGGGTGAGGAAGTCACCGGACAAAAGAAATATTACAACGCGCATTTGAGAAGAAATCCCTTCACACGCTGGAATGAATTAAACAGCTGATTTCCGGAATGAATTAAACGATTGACGCATTCTCAAAATACAAGTTCTTAAATTTAGTCAATCACTATTAATTATTGCGTATATTATATCGTGTGCGATTTATTTGCTCTATATTTGTATCGCAAACGATATAATATTTAAAACAAACAGAATAATGACACAAAATTTTCATCAATTTACCGCCACATCGCTTCAGGGAAAAGAAATCGCGATGGAAAGTTACAAGGGCAAGGTAGTATTAGTAGTGAACACGGCCAGCAAGTGCGGCCTCACACCGCAGTACGAAGGATTGGAAAAACTCTACAAAACCTATAAAGATCAGGGATTGGTGATTCTGGGCTTCCCCTGCAACCAGTTTGCAAATCAGGAACCCGGCGATGCGAAGGAAATATCGGAAGGTTGCCTGATCAACTACGGCGTGAGTTTCCCGATGTTCTCCAAGGTGGATGTAAACGGTCCCACCGCACATCCCATTTACAAATACCTGAAATCGGAGCTTCCGGGATTTCCGGGCAACAGCATCAAGTGGAATTTCGGCAAATTCCTGATTGATAAAAACGGAAATCCAATAAAGCGATTTTCGCCCTACACGGTGCCGGCCAAGCTAACAAAGGATATTGAAAAGCTATTAAAATCATGATGGATTGTTAAAAAAAGAGGCGAACTTCACCATTCGTCTCTTTTTTTGTAGTTTTGTGTATGAAACGAGCATGATTGAAGTCAATCACCAAAGTCGATGCAAATCTGACATGCGAGTTCCATGTGACCATTAAAAAGACAAATTAGTTATACATGAAATACGAACAACTCAAACTCGACAATCAGCTTTGTTTTCCGTTTTATGCGGTTTCGAGGCTGATTATCCGCGAGTACCAGGACGACCTCGACCGACTGAGGATTACGTATACCCAGTACCTGGTGATGATGGTACTTTGGGAACAGGACGGACGCACGGTGAATGAGATAGCTCAAAAGCTTATACTCAACACGAATACGGTTACACCGCTGCTGAAACGTATGGAGGCGTTGGAATTGCTTCAACGCATTCCTTCAAAAACCGATCAGCGCAAGGTGGTGGTATCGCTCACCGAAAAAGGGAAGGCCATGCAGGAAGATGCCGCTGAAATTCCATTGCGACTACTGCGCAAAATGGGCGGCGACCCTACGGCTCAGCAATTGCAGGAAGTGGAAGCGTTGAAGTTGCAACTCTATGGATTGATACAACTTCTGGAAAAGTTACAGTGAATAATTACTTTTTAGTGAAGCTGAGATTCTAATTTCTAAAGAATTACAGGCAAACACACTAATCCATTGACCTGCTTTATGCTACAACTCCTAACATGGTAATGAATATGAACAATTTAGATTATGGTGTAATTGGTAATTGCCGCACAGCAGCTTTTATTTCCAAAACAGGCAGCATCGACTGGTGCTGTTTCCCGGATTTCGATTCTCCGTCGGTGTTTGCCCGTTTACTGGATTACGAAAAAGGCGGTCATTTCGGGATAGTGGTTGGTGATAATTACACCATTTCACAACGCTATGTGCCCCATACCAACATACTGGTAACTTCCTTTGAATCGTTGACAGCACATTTTGAGGTGGTTGATTTTATGCCACGCTATAAGACCGGCGACATCAAAGGATATTACCTTCCGGCAGAGATATACCGAATTTTCAGGTTGCGCAAAGGTACGCCCCGGTTTCGAATCGACCTGCAGCCGGCGCCAAATTATGCCCGCGACCAGACGACCTATAGCCGGGAGGAGGACTATCTGAAGATTTGTTCGGAAGAGAACGAGAAGGACAGTTTGTACCTGTATTCATCGCTGAACTACGATGAATTAACGCTGGGCAGAGAAGTTGAACTTACGAGAGATGCATTTATTCTGCTGTCGTACAACCAGAAGCTGATACGTATCGACCAGGACCGGGTGGATTTGGAATACCAGCGCACGAAACTGTACTGGCGCAACTGGTCGAACCGCTCGAAGAAGTTTGCCGAATTTCAGCCGTTGATTGAGCGGAGTATGCTGGTGCTCAAGCTGATGTCGTACCACCGCAGCGGGGCTGTTCTTGCGGCGCTCACCACGAGTGTGCCCGAGGCCATTGGAGAGACGCGTAACTGGGACTATCGCTTTTGTTGGTTGCGGGATGCTTCCATGTCGATCGACACTTTGCTAAGGGTAGGGCACGAAGGTGCCGCGGGGCGCTTCATCAACTTCATCCGGAATATCCTGATTAAGAAATCGGATTCGTTTCAGATTATGTATGGCATCCGGGGTGAACGTACACTTACCGAGGATACGCTCGACCACCTGGCCGGATACCAGAATACCAAGCCGGTGCGCATCGGGAATGCCGCCTATCATCAAAAGCAAAACGACAGCTTTGGTTACCTGATGGATGTGATTTTCAAGTATTATCAGTTTTTTCCGGGCACTCTGGATGATATAGAGGATATGTACGAAATTGTAAAAAACATCATGCGTACGGTGATGGAAGACTGGCGCAATCCGGATAAGGGTATCTGGGAAATCCGTGGCCAGGAGCAGCACTTTGTGTTTTCGAAGGTGATGTGCTGGGTAGCGCTAGACCGGGGAGTGAGCATTGCGCGGATGTTGCACGACCAGGTATTGGTCGATTTGTGGGAGCAGGAAGCCATGGCCATTCGCGACGATGTAATGCTGCACGGCTGGAACGAAGAGCTGCAAACCTTCACACAAACCTATACGAATACCGATCTCGATTCGTCCTTGCTGTTGATGGAATTCTATGGTTTTATTGAAGGAAGCGATCCGCGTTTTGTAAAAACAGTGGAAGCGATTCGCGAGAACCTTCAGTTCAACGGCCTGTATTTCAGGTATAAAAACATGGATGACTTTGGCGTACCAACCTCCGCATTTACGATTTGCACTTTTTGGATGGTAAAAGCCCTGCATGCAATTGGTAAAAAAGAGGATGCACGGCAACTTTTTGACGAATTGCTACAATATTCCAATCACCTGGGATTGTACAGCGA
>JAVFAG010000146.1:0-5087 GCA_034002585.1 Paludibacter sp. | reverse complement strand
TCTCGAAGTCCCCGTTAATCAATGCTTCTTTTTTCTTTCTGCTCCAGCCTTGTACTTGTTTTTCCCTGTAAAATGCATGGTCTATTCTTGGGTATGTTTCATAATAGACGAGTTTTACCGGAAGGTGTTTACGGGTGTGGTTTGCTCCTTCACCTGCCTGATGTTGTGCCAGCCTTAATTCCAGGTTTTTTGTGCTACCGGTATAATAGCTTCCATCAGCGCATTCTAATATGTACATGTAGCCTGTCATTTTTGTTTGTGTTGTTTGGGAGTGTCTTTGACAGGCTCAGACACCGGGGCTTCGGCAGGCTCAGCCTCCGGTTTTGCAGGTTCAGCCTCTGGTGTGGAGGTGGTTGAGTTTGCATTGTGCTGGTCTTGTTGATGGGTTGAAACAACTGTATTGAATGACAGATTTTTTAAGTTGTTTAGGATTTCTTTTTCTAAAGCTTTGCTTTCTGAAAACATATTTTGCAGGTTTTTTTCAAAGCTTTGTAATTTGCTTGTAAATTCTTCCTCTGTGATATCAACATATTCTATTTTTACCTCAAAATATTGTCCGGCACTAAAGCTGTAGTTCTTTTCTTTGATTTGGTCGTAAGATACCACCACTGTAAAATCTTCTTTTACCTGCCGGCTGTTGAATGTTTCAACAATCAAACGTTCTTCGGCTTCAGAAAGGAGTGTTTTCTGGTTTTTGCCATCTTTAACTGTAGTGCCCAATTTTGAGGCATCCATCAGCACAATATCACCCTTGGTATTGTCCCTGTCAATAAACAAAATGGAAACATTGGTTCCTGTGGTGGCAAAAATATTGCTGGGCATAGAAACTACACCGCGCAACATTCGGTCGTCAACGAGTTTTTGGCGAATGGTTTTTTCAATGCCGCTTTGGGCAGTGATAAAACCGGTAGGTACTACCACGGCGGCTTTGCCTTTAGGAGCCAGCGAGTGCATGATGTGCTGGATAAAGAGCAGGTAAATGGCCATTTTGTCCTTACTTTTTTTAGGCACTTTAGGGATGCCGGCAAAAAAGCGTGCTTTGTTTTCCTTGTTGTCAAGCGAATCCCTGAACTCGCTAAAATCGAGTTTGAAAGGGGGATTTGATACGATGTAATCAAATTTCATGAGCTTGTCGCTCTGCCTGTGGTAGGGGTTGGTGAGTGTATTGCCCTGTATGATATTTTGAATGGAATGTACCAGGTTGTTCAGCACCAGGTTAAGGCGCAGCATGCTGGACGACTTTTGGGAGATGTCCTGCGAATAAATGGTGCAGCGGTCTTCGCCAATAGCGTGTGCCAGGTTCATCAATAATTGGCCCGACCCAGCCGAGGGATCATAAGCCGTTACATTGCTTACGGGCTCAGGCGCAAGTATTTCGGCCATGATCTTTGATACAGCATGAGGGGTGTAGTATTCAGCATATTTGCCACCTCCGTCTTTGTTGTAGTCTTTGATCATGTATTCGAAAATGGTGGCGAAAAAGTCGAATTTCTGCTTAAAGATTTGCTCGAAGCTAAAGTTGACCAATTGATTGATTAGAGCCCTGGCAAAGTTGTCGCGCAGCGAACTGTCGGAAATGTATTGCGTAAGTTCATCAAAAAGTGTTACACGTGCACCCGTACCGGTTTTAACAGAAAAAATGTCGTTATTGAACAAGGCTATATCCCGCAAGGTGTCGTCGAAAAGCTTATGGAATTGTTCTTCATTTTGGCGGTTGTGCAAAAACGAAATATAATGTTCGCGTTTGAGTTTGGCGCTGTCAGGGGGCATTTGCATCAACAACAGGGTGTATTGTTCATCGGAGTAAGCTGTTATGGCACTTTCCCAATTATCGGTTTCGGCAAGGGATTTATCGATTTTACGAATCTCGTAGCCAAATTTGTCGTTCATAAATTTGTAAAGGAATGTTTGGGTAATGATTTTGTATTCATTGCCATCATTGCCCAGGCCATAATTGGCACAAACCCCTTTGAGGTTGTCGATCAGTAGTTTTGTTTTGGAAGTAAAATCCGTTACGGTCATGCAGTTATTCCTTTGTATTCGTTGAGGTATTCTTTTACTAAAAATCCATTGATATAATTGGCACCTTCCACATTGAGCGGCAAACTGTGTTTGTTGAAGTGTTCAAAAAGCAGTTTTAGCATTAAGCCGGTGAAATAGCCTTCGTTTTCCATCACACGCTTGTTGTTCATTACCACCTGATCTGCATCAAATTTTATACTTGTTAAGGTATTGCTGATCATAAGCTTACTTTGTGAGATAGTGCCCTTTTCGATGATACGTTTGTGGAGCCGGGCATATTTAGGGTCGTTCAGGTATTTAGCTTTCAGGTTGTTGTTGTGGCGGTTCAACTCCAATACTTTTTGATGAATCTGGTTGAGCGAACCAATGTTTTGTTTCATTTCTTCCTGTGTAATCTCATCGAGGTTTTTCTTTTGGAAGAGGCGTTTAAGTTCATCATATAATGAAACAAACTGTGGATCGGCCTGATCAAAATTCTCAGCCATGGCTTCACGTGTTTTACGCAGGCTGTCTTTTAGCTGGTCGGCGATCAGCATTTCATCTTCGGATATCTTGCGAAACATGAACACCACATCTTCCAGGGCAACATTAATCAGGTTAGTAGCCTCTGCGTTGTGTTGGATGTTTTGTTTCAGGTTGAGCAGGTCGAGGTGGCGCGAGGCCTCGTTATACAGCTGTGTGAGCTTTTTGAAATCCACCTTTTCGAGCAAATCGAAATAGCCGTAGGTACGAATCAGGTTAAACAGGTTACGGGCATTTTCGAGTGCTTTTTTTATTTGCAGCATGGTTTGCCTGTCGCTGATCTGACTTATTTGCTGCGAAAAGACTTCTGCATTTTGAAGATCGAATTCAAAAAGGGTTTCGCGTAAGGCATCTATCTCTTGTAGTATTTCCTCCCTGCTTTTGAATAGGTTGGTATAGTTCTGCATTTCATCGCCCAATTCCGACTGCAATTCATCGAAATAGGCTTTGTTCGTCTGTTCAAACTCCTGACGAATATCTGCAAAATCAACTACATAACCATATTGAAAATGCCTATAAGGACGATTAACACGCGTAAGCGTTTGCAAAAGGTTGTGTGTTTTAATCAGGCGTGCCACATAGAGTTTTTTTAACCGGGGTGCATCAAAACCTGTAAGTAGCATATTGAATACAAACAAGATGTCGCGATTACCATTTTTAAAACCGTCTATTTCATCTTTGCGCAATTCTTTTGTTCCGAAATCGTGCAGGATTAGTGAGCCAATGGGTTTGGTGGCATATTTACCAACATATTTAGTATAGACAGGCACCGGTTCTGCAGCTTGGCTAAAAGCCTTAACATCACCAATGGTATGTTGTTCGTTATTGTATTTGGTTTTGAACAGATCGAACAGGCGGCGTGCCTGTGGTGCTGAATCACACACTACCATAGCGCCGATGCTATGATCGTTGAAACGGATACGGCTATTGATAAAGTCTTCAATAATATAATCCAGCAGGGGTTCTACAAATTTGTCGTGAGCATAGATTATTTCGCGGCTTACCTCACCTTTAAGAATTTCAAGGTCTTTGAGGGTTGCTTCCAATTGCATTTTATATTTTGTTTCGATGCCTTCGCGAATCAGGCGGAGGGTATATCCATCAGCAATGGAAGCATTGTAATAGTATTTATGGATGTAGTCGCCAAAAGTGTCGCGTGAGCGACGATCCGAAGCAATCAATGGTGTGCCGGTAAGTCCGAGCAATATAGCTGCGCGATCAGAGTTGATCAGATTGGCCAGAAAACTGCCCCCCGGACTATAGCTGCGATGCACTTCATCCAAAAAATAAACGCGTTGGGTGTTGATGTTGTAATCTGTTTGACGCAAGATTTCGCCCTCATCCTTGAATTTTTGAATGTTGACCACGGTAATTTCCGGTTTGCCGGTAAGATTATGCACCGCCTTTTGTTCACGGAAATTCCTGAGCAATTCATCTTTGTTATTGACAGTATGCACTTTAAGCCCTCGTAGTGTGAATTCTGTGGAGGCTTGTATCAAAAGGTCGATGCGGTCAACAATAAAGTAAAACTTTGGAATGATCAGTTTTTTCTGAAAATAATCAGTTAGATAAGCTACGCAATAGTAGGCCAGAGCAGTTTTTCCGCTGCCCTGTGTATGCCAGATAATTCCTTTTTTTATCCCCTTGTCAAGGCTTTTCCTGATTGCCCTTGCAGCAAAAAATTGTGGGTATCGCATGATGTGTTTCTGCGTTTTACCCTTATGGGTGAGGTAGGCAATACCGAACTTTAGCAGAAAGGCGAAACGATCGCTGCTAAAAAGAGAAGTAAGCAGACGATTTGTTGGTGAGTTGGGGTTTTTATTTGTAAGGAATTCAGGGGAGTGCTTGATTACTGATAAGTTGTTGTCTTTGAGGACAAAGTTTTCCAGTTTTTCATCTTCAGGTATAAGTAGTTTTTCAAGATCAAACTGCTCTTCTTCCCTAAAGCTGTTAAAAGTGATATCGTTGTAAGCTGTTGAGGAATAGAATGCGCCTTGTAGCGGTGTTGCTGCATCATCATCATATTCCATATTATTTGAGAAAACCAGCAGCTGGGAAATATTGATGAAACGTTTGAACTTTTTATTTTTGAACCGCACATTTATTCGATTTCGCTCTGCCAGGAGGCCTTCGCGGTTATTTGGCTTCTTCACCTCGATAAAGGCCAGCGGCATGCCATTGAACAGCAGTGTGATGTCGGGCCGAAACTCTTCGTCTCCATTTCTGTAAGTGAGTTCAGTAACGACATGTAAGCTGTTGTTTTGGAGGTTATTAAAGTCGAACAACCGAATGCCAGAGCTGCTGATAAGCATTTTATAAAAGGCATGACCCAGATCATCATTATCCAGCTTCACCCTGATTTCTTTTAACAATCTTTTGATATCATCTGTTTCGAGATCAGGGTTTAGGCGTCCGATGCTTTGGATAAAAATATCCGGAAAAATATTGGTTTCCGGATCAATTTTCACTACTTCCAGCGAGAGGTATTCATAACCCAGCCTGCAAAGGTGCAGTATAGCCGGAATTTTGACGCGTGTATCTTC
>JAVFAG010000145.1:0-5122 GCA_034002585.1 Paludibacter sp. | reverse complement strand
CCCTGACCCATAGCAATGCTTACATCGGCCTGAGCCAAAGCAGCGCTATCGTTAATTCCATCGCCCACCATGGCAACGACTTTACCCTTCGACTGTAGCTCCTTTATATAGGCTGCTTTTTCTTCTGGTAGCACTTCGGCTCTGAAATGGGCAATTCCTGCTGAATTCGCTATGGCTTGGGCTGTTGAGGTGCTGTCGCCGGTAAGCATATGCACTTCAATGCCCGATTCGCAAAGGGTGCTGACTGCTTCTGTCGAATTTTCCTTTATTGGATCCGAAATGGCCAGTAGTCCATAAATACGGAGGTCAGATGCGAGCCAGATTACTGTGCGGGCTTCACGACTCCAGACGAGGAAATGTGAGTAAACTTCTTCCGGTATAACGATTCTTTTTTCCTGAATCAGGTGAATGTTGCCAACATACCAACCGGTGTCTTTTATAATCGCCTGTACTCCCCGGCCGGTAATGCTTTCGAATGAACTGACTGCCGGAAGCGGCAGGCTGACGACTGGCTTCAGATATTCTACAATTGCTGTTGCCAAAGGATGCTCCGACAGTTGTTCAATCGCAAGAAGCACGTTCTTTACATCTTCATACCAAATCTCACCGCTGACTGTCGGTTTACCCAGTGTAATCGTTCCTGTTTTATCGAGTACTATGGTATCCACTTTACGTGCAATTTCAAGGCTTTCAGCATCTTTTATCAAAATTCCCTGTTCGGCTGCTTTGCCAATGCCTACCATAATGGCTGTAGGAGTGGCAAGTCCCAGCGCGCAGGGACAGGCAATTACCAATACGGTGACCAAAGCGAGTAATCCCTGAGTGAAGGCGTTTTCTCCACCGAAAATATTCCAGATTACGAAGGATAGTAAGGCGATGCCGATAACAACAGGTACGAATACCGCCGCAATTTTGTCTACCAGTTGCTGAACCGGCGCCTTGCTGCCCTGTGCTTCCTGTACCATCCGAATGATGCGGGCGAGAAGGGTAGAGGAGCCCACTTTTTCGGCTTCAAAAACAAAACTCCCTTTCTGGTTGATGGTGCCTGCAAAAACAGTTGCTCCCTCTTCTTTTAAAACGGCCAGCGGCTCGCCGGTAAGCATGCTTTCATCGACATACGAAGTTCCACTAATAACTCTTCCATCTACTGCAATTTTATCCCCTGGGCGCACCAAAAGCTGGTCGCCGGTTTGCACCTGAGCCAGGTTGATGGTCTGGTGATTTCCCTTCAAATCGATGCGTGTCACTTCATTGGGTTGTAGTCCCATCAGTTTTTTCAGGGCCGATGAGGTGTTCCCTTTTGCCTTCTCTTCCAGTAATTTACCCAAAAGGATAAAAGTGATGATAACGGCTGCTGCTTCGAAATAAACATGCGCATGTAATCCACGGTTGTGCCAGAAATCGGCCGCAAGAACATTGAATACGCTGAATAAATAAGCAACTCCGGTGCTGAGTGCCACAAGGGTATCCATATTGGCTCTTCGGTGACGGGCCTGTTTCCATGCATTTACAAAAAAATCGCGACCCAGCCAAAAAACCACCGGGGTTGAAAGTGCCCACATCAGCTCGTTTGCAAAGGGCATATTCATAAATACCATTCCAATAACAGCCACCGGTATAGACAAAGCCGCTGCCCAAAATGTTCTGATTTTGAGTGTTCTGAATTTTTGTTGTTGAAGTTGTGCTACTGTTTCCTGTTGATTATCTTCCTGCAGCACCAGGTCGTATCCCACCGACTGCAGCGCTTTCTGCAAATCTTCCGGTTTTAGAAGCTTTGAATCATATTCTACAGTAACTTCGGCCGAAGCGTAATTAACGGTGGCTGTTTTTACTCCGGAGGTTGATTGGAGAATGCTTTCCACACTGCCGGCGCAGGCAGCACAGGTCATTTCCAACACAGGAAAAGTCTTTTTTGTCATCTTGAATGGATTGTTGGGTTGTCGAACATTACTGGTTATCGGAAAACAGTTGGAAGTGCAAAATGTTCGGTAATTCTCGTTAAATCAACATTATTCCGAAATTCAATTTTTCCGTTTTCTATCCAAAATCCGGGTAATTTCGGGACGGAAGTTGTGCAATTGCAATAAAACAATAAACGCTAACAATCTTATTTTAAGATTATTAGCGTTCTTGACTGTGGTACCACCAGGAATCGAACCGGGGACACAAGGATTTTCAGTCCTTTGCTCTACCAACTGAGCTATGGTACCTCTTGTTAGCGGGTGCAAATATACGGCGATTTTTTGATTCTGCAAACGAAAAACAAAAAAAAATCGTAATTTTGCAGCTATAGCTCGCAGTCGCTTCAAAGTTGTTAGTCTATCTAATTAGTAATTGCCTATGGATCTGAATTTTGATTTTTTTATTCTCATAGCTTCAGTGTTGCTGTTCTTCAGCCTCATTGCCGGCAAGACCGGCTATAAATACGGGGTGCCCACGCTCTTACTATTCCTTTTTATTGGAATCATTTCCGGTAGCGGGGGGTTTGGTATAGAGTTCAGTTCGCCAAGTATTACCCAATACATTGGTGTTTTAGCACTTAATATTATATTGTTTTCAGGCGGGATGGATACCCGAATTTCAGAAATTAAACCCATTTATCGAGAAGGAATTGTATTGGCTACAGTAGGTGTACTGCTTACTGCCCTGATTACAGGTTTTTTTGTTTACTGGCTTACTAATAGTGTGTTACATAGTGTAACCTTTTCTTTACTCGAATCAATGTTGCTTGCAGGTGTTATGTCATCGACCGATTCGGCTTCAGTTTTCTCCATCTTACGGTCGAAAAATCTTTCCATGAAACAGAATCTGCGGCCCTTGCTGGAGCTCGAAAGCGGTAGTAACGATCCGATGGCCTATATGATTACCATCGTGATGATCCAACTGTTGAGTGCGCCTGAAATCAGTGGTTGGTTGGTGGTGGTGCAGTTTTTACAACAATTATTGTTTGGTGCGGGTGCCGGTTATCTGCTGGGTAAATTTGCTGTTAAACTAATTAATGGAATCAATCTGGATAACGATGCGCTTTATTCGGTGCTAATGTTGACGATTATGTTTTTTATTTACGGGTTGACCACTCAGTTGGGAGGAAATGGTTATCTCGCTGTATATCTGGGCGGTTTAATAATTGGAAATCATAAAGTGGTGCACCGTAGAAGTACCACGAAATTTTTTGATGGAATTACCTGGCTGATGCAAATTATCATGTTCCTCACACTAGGATTACTGGTTGAACCACGAGAGTTGCTTCCTGTTGCCGGAATCGGCATCATTGTAGGATTGTTTATGATTCTGGTATCCCGACCTCTTTCGGTATTCTTGAGCTTACTACCTTTTAAGAATCTGACATTTAACGCCAGATTGTTCACATCCTGGGTAGGACTTCGAGGGGCAGTGCCCATCATATTTGCCACCTATCCTATGGTTAACGATGTGCCGCAAGCCAAAATGATTTTTAATATCGTATTTTTTATCACGATTTTGTCATTGATGGTTCAGGGAACTACCGTGTCGTTGTTAGCCAACTGGCTGAACTTATCAAAAATTTTACCTTCACGTCCAAAATTGAAAGAGTTTGATGTTGAATTTTCGGACGAAATTAAATCGGCGACCTGTGAAATTACGGTGAATAAAGAAATGCTGAAACAAGGCCATAATTTATTGAATATTAATTTGCCGGAGCACACCCTGGTGGTGATGGTTAAACGAGATAATCGCTATTTTATCCCCCGGGGAAATACGCACCTGGAAGAAGGCGATTCGTTGCTGGTGATTACCGATAATGAAGAGGCGATGCGGGAAACATACAGGCAGCTGGGAATTACCCCGCTGGAATGAACCTTTTTAATGATTAATGGGTGGGTACGAAACAGGATTTACGAGAAATAACAATTTATACTTTTAAATATTTATGAAACAAGCAATTATTACTACAGAGAAAGGCGTTATGAAGGTGGAGTTTTACGAAAACGATGCACCCAATACAGTTAAAAACTTTTGCGATCTGGCTACGAAGGGCTTCTACAACGGCCTCACCTTTCACCGGGTGATTCCCGATTTTGTGATTCAGGGTGGGTGTCCGAACGGTACCGGGAGCGGAGGTCCGGGTTACAAAATTGATTGTGAGCTCGATGGCGACAATCAGTACCACGATCGCGGTGTGTTGTCGATGGCTCATGCAGGTCGTAATACCGGTGGTTCGCAGTTCTTTATCTGCCATAGTCGCCGCAATACCGCTCACCTCGACCGTCATCATACCTGCTTCGGCAAAGTGGTGGAAGGGTTGGATGTGATTGATGATATCCGTCAGGGAGATAAAATGATAACTGTGGAGATAGTGGAGGGATAAGTAAAAAAGTAAGTTGGCTACAAATTGTAGTTAACTTACAGATACAATTTTCAGATGAAGTTTAAGCTAATAAAACTGGCTTTTACGGAAATCATCGAGTGCATTTAGTTTGCGATAGCTAAAAATATTTCGCAGTTTAGAAAAAAACAGTTTAAATTTCAGTTAAAAATTTGTAGTTTTGTCAGGTGTAAATAAACTGATTCGGCATTAGTTGAAAACCGAAAATAATTGTAATACCTTGGCAGAATTTCATAAAAAAGAACTCAGTGAGTCTGATATCTGTGACAAGTTTATCACTCCGGCAATAGTCAATGCCGGATGGGATTCAATGACTCAAATCCGAAGAGAATTCCCTCTTACACCTGGACCTGTTGTTGTAAGAGGTTCGTTATCTGCCCGAAATAAAAAGAAAAGAAAATTTGCCGATTATGCTTTGTTTTGGGAACCCGGTATTCCAATCGCCGTTGTCGAAGCTAAAGATAATAATCATTCGGTTAGTCATGGTATGCAACAAGCTCTCGGATATGCTGCTATCATGGACGTGCCGAGTGTTTTCAGTTCGAATGGCGATGCTTTTGCTTATCACAATAAAATGGCAGGTGAAAGTGAAGAGGTGGAGACAGAATTCCCGATGGATGAATTTCCAGCGCCAGAATTGCTTTGGAAACGCTACAAAAAGTACAGAGGGATTGACGAGGAAGATGAAAAACTGATTACCCAGCCTTTTTATACCGATGGTTCAGGTAAAGATCCCCGCTATTATCAGGTAGAAGC
>JAVFAG010000144.1:0-5155 GCA_034002585.1 Paludibacter sp. | reverse complement strand
AATGCCCCATCTGCACATTTTCCATGGCATGATCGGCATCGGTGTCGAAAAACAGTGTAATCTGCGAAAGCCAGACTTTCTTCTCCCAGCGAAGGGTGAGAGTCGGGTTGGCATCATCGGGACTCGCTACCCAGGCATTGGTGCCTACCAACGGCCGAAGAATTTCGTTGCGCACCTGTTCTGCTTCAAAGGCTTCGATGGCCGGCTCGAATTTCAGGGCAATGTTCTTTCCTTTTGGCCGACGAAGCGGACACCAGAATTCGAAACTGTCCACACCAATGCCTTCTGGTGCTATTTGTGCTCCGTAGTTTGAAACGGCCGGATTCTGATAGTTGAACACCGACATGACTCCGGTTATTAATTGATCGCTTTCAGCCAGCTTAACCAGCGGATTCTTCATAAAGCAAATGAAATAATAACCTTTTTCTATGCCCAGCTCGTCGAAACGGATCTCAACTTCATGCTCACCAGCTTTTAAGTCACAGGTTTTCTTGTACAAAAGGGCATCCGGGGTGAAATTTTCTTTCTTGTAACTTGTGCGGAGTTGTATTTCCAGCTGGGTGGCTTCTTTGCTGTCAGCAATGAATCGTATGACAGGTACTGCATCTTTCAGGGGCAATAACATCGCTACCGGAAAGTCGAGGGTGAAAAATGTTGTGCTTCTTTTAAGCTCTGATAGTTTTAGTTCGCTGGAAGCTTCGACGACGGCATCAGCAGCAGTGCCACTGAATTTATTAAGTCGAAGCTGAGGAATGTATTGTCCTGTGGCAATCAGCGCCCGTTGAAGGGTTTTGATTTCTTCCGGTTCAATATAGGATGACGGTTTTTGCTTGTTTTTAATGCAAAGTGCTGCAGCCATTCCAATGGCTTGTCCGCCATGTGCCGAGGTACACATCACACGACTCGAGCCAAATGCCACATGCGAAGCACTCATTAATCGTCCGCCAATAAACAGGTTTTCAATGTCGTAACTTACGTAGCAACGGTAGGGTATGGGATAAACACCCTTCGAATGCCATTGGTTACAACCGTTTTTGGCACTGTAAACTCCATCGGCCGGATGCAGGTCGATGGACCAGCCACCATAGGCTACCGAGTCGTAATGTCCCCGCTGCTCCACCACATCCTGCTGGGTCAGCATATAATGTCCCTTGAAGCGACGACTTTCGCGTTTGCCGGGAATAACTCCCACCCATTCAAGGGTGAAATTGGCTGCTTCAGGATATTTTCCTGAGTTTTTGATGTAATCCCAAATGCCGTAAATCACTTTCCACAGCTCGTATTTAATGGCCTCTGTGTCGTGAATCGTGTCCATCCGGCCTCCATACTCCAGCCACCAGTATTTACATCCGTGTTGATTGGTGCTGAAATAGTCAGGTCTCATTAGTTTGGGAATCGCAGTTTCCACATCTTTCAACGCAAAATCAGGTGCGGTATACTGAACCGGTTTACCAGTATCTTTCATATAAAAGAAGATGCTGTGACCCAGCAGTTCTCCGTATTCCTTTTCCGGAGCAAAAAGCTCCATATGTTCTTCTTTATCTTCGGCCCCAATGCGAAACGAAGCACCCGAAAGATAGGATACAATGCCATCGCCGGAACAATCGGCAAAGAGGTCGGCATGGAACGTATAAACAGTTTGATTTTGTGGATTGAAGGCCTTTACCGAAGCGATACTGGTTTCCGACGATTTCTCAATGTCCATCACGATGGTATTCAGGTACAAACTGATGTTCTTCTCTGCCAATACCTTATCGATAAGCACCATGTCAAACAACACCGGATTACCCTCTTTGTTGCGGTACGTATTTTCAACTAAAATTTCATCGATTACACCTCCCTCACGACTCCATCGGTTATTGTTGCCCATGTGTGAGGTGGCTCCCAGCACCCAAAGGCGGACTTCGCTCGAAGCATTTCCTCCCAGCACAGGCCGGTCTTGTAGTAAAGCAACCTTCACTCC
The DNA here is from genome assembly GCA_034002585.1 of Paludibacter sp. Lineage (GTDB taxonomy): Bacteria > Bacteroidota > Bacteroidia > Bacteroidales > Paludibacteraceae > Paludibacter. The sequence continues at coordinate 3,192 of JAVFAG010000144.1, read as the reverse complement.
TTCACGGGCAGCAGTGATTGCACAACACACCCCGGTCATTCCTCCTCCCACTACTACTAAATCGACTTTCTTCTCCAGTGAAGTAAGTTCTCTGTTGTTCTCAAAATTCTGAATAATCATATAGTGATTGTCTTTTCGCGTTGATTGTATAAGTAAAGCATTGCTTCAGCTTATGTATGCTTATTTTTTATCAAGTTTGCTTTTTCTGATTTTAATGAAAATCCAGGCTCCGAATGCAATCAGCACCGATGAAATTGCTACGACTACCAGTCTGTCAAAGCCTGATGCCATCATACCAAGTACAAAAACAGCCAGGCCCGACAATCCGATTCCCAAACCTATTACCTGGTAACTTTGTTTGTTTTCGGAAGCTGCATCCTGCGTTTTTTCAAGCCCTGACTCAATTTCCCGTTGCTGGCGCCAAATGTTGAATTCGCGGAGTTTCGGATCTTCAAGCCCTCTGATCATCAGGTAGATTTCGGAAACCAGCATGATTAGTACCGGAACGATAGCTCCAACCAGCATTTCGGTTGCTCTGTCGAGGGAGATGCTTAACAACGGGGGTGCTGCAAATTTGAAAAAGGCATTTATTCCCAAACTTAGTAAAGTAGCCGTAAGTACAGTGCTTGCATTCTGGCGTTTCGAAAAGAGCGACCAGATCAGTGGCAGATACAGCGGAACGCCGGTGAGTGCCGCCACACTGATCACCACATTCACAATTCCTCCCATTAGTGGAATCAGTAAGGCCACGACGATGGACAGCAAACCGAAACCAATAGTGGAGTACCTGGCTATTTTCATTAATTTCTCGTTGGAAGCTTCCGGTTTCAGGCGTTTGTATATATCGTTGGTAAAAACTCCGGCAGCAATATTGAGTGATCCGTTCAGCGAGCTTGCTGTGGCAAACACCATCCCGCCCAACATCAATCCAAGTAATCCCTTAGGTAATGCCTGTTTACACATCAGCAGGTAGGCGCCCTCATCGGCCAGTCCCGAAAGTTCAGGATTCATCACCCTGTAAATCATGGGAGGCAGCATCCACAAAACGGGAGCAATCAGGTATAAAGATCCGAACAGCAACCCTACTTTACGGGCATCACCAGGCTTACTCACCGTGGTATAACGTTGTACATACGACCAGTTTCCTCCCAGAAAAAACAAATTGTAAACTGCAAAGGCGACAATAAACAGGGGTGAGAATTCTCCATTGAATACCTTGAAAAATCCTTCCGGAGTATTTTCAAGAAACTGACTTACTCCACCAACTTCCCTGAAGGAAAGAGGCACCACTATCAATACAGCTGCGGTAAGTATCACAAACTGAAGCACATCAGTCACTACCACTGCCCTTAGCCCACCGGCTGTAACGTAAAGAATACAAATTCCGCCCAATAATAAGATGGATGACTGTAATGGAAAGCCTGTGGAAACTTCCACTATTTTGGCAACCGGGTACAAAAAGGCCCCGGTAGTGAACAGGGAAATCAACAGAAATATATAGGTATACGTTTTTTGTACATTTACACCCAGGCGTTGGGTTACATATTCAGCTGCAGTAAGGATATTCGCTTTTTTCCATCGGGGCGCAATAAACATTCCCACGGCAAACCCGGCCAGACTCATCGTCAACTGAATAGTAATGGCCACCCATCCGTAACTATAGGCGATGGATCCCCACACTACAAAAGTACCTGCCGAAAAGAAGCCCATAAAAAGAGACAATCCGCTGATCCACCAGGGCACATTGCCGCCGGCTGCGAAGAAACTCTTCATGTTTGTTCCTGTTTTCGAAAAGGAAAGTCCGGCTACAAGAATACCGGCAGTAAAAAGGAAAATGGTGATGTAATCTAAAACTGACATTTGTTGCGTTTTTGATGGTTATACCGACGAACAAATGTAAGCTATAATACGAAGGTAAAAAGGCTTTGGATGAAATTTAAGAAATGTAATCGTTTACATATTGCTGAAAATCATTGTAAACGATTACAGAATTTAACAATTATCCGGCTATTTGGTGAGCCGTGTGTTAATCGACGATTTTCGAACGTTCATTTTTGCAGTCAGACTTTCGGTACGATAGGGTACTTTTCCCTCACTCTCGATTTGCTCGAGCAGGAGCCGGGCAGCCATTTCGCCGATTTCATAGGTGGGTTGCTTAATGCTCGTAAGCGGTGGTTCAATCAGTTGTGCAATTTCGGTTTCCGAAAATCCAACCAGTGCTACATCCTCAGGGCATCTCAGACCTGCTTCCTTCATGGCTTTCAAAACACCCAATGCAGTAGGATCGTTGAAGCAGAAAATTGCATCGGGAAGGTCGCTTTGAATAATTAACTTTTGCATGGCCAGGTATCCCTTTTCAGAAAACACTCCGGCTGTAATAATCGAACTGTCGTCCACGGTTTTATTGTGCTTTTTCATAGCATTGATAAATCCGCGTTTTCGCTCCTTAGCAACCGAAAGATTGACCGGGCCCTGGAAATGATAGATTTTTTTAAAGCCATTGTATATCAGATGCTCGGTAGCAAAAAATGCCAGTTTGTAGTCGTCGATTACTACCTTGGGGGCATCAACCTGAGTTGGAACCCTGTTGAAAAATACCATGGGAATGCCGCTGTCGATTAGTTGTTTGTAGAAGTCATCGTTGCCTCCGTCACGTGTAATGGAAATCAGGATTCCTTCCACCATATTGTCTTCTAAAAGACAAAGATTTTTTGCTTCTATTTCGTTGGATTCCTGCGACTGGGTAATTAATAGCTGAAATCCGGCTTCATCAACCACTTTCTGTATTCCTGCTATTACCTGTGGAAAAAAGGCGCTCTGAAATTCCGGAACAACTAATCCAATGGTTTTGCTGCGTTTGTTTTGTAAGCGGGTTGCTATAGGATTTGGTCTGTAATTCAGTCGTTTGGCTTCTTCAAGTATCATCTTTTTAGTCTCAGCATTCACATCCCACCTGTCGGCGAGTGCACGCGAAACCGTAGCTGTTGATACATTCAGCGAACGGGCAATGTCTTTTATGGTAGTGTATTTCTTCATTTTTTACCGTCCGGCAGTTTTAAAACTTCAAGCCAAATGGATTGAATGCTGCGCAAATATAGTATTTTGTGCGCAATTTTTCAATTTTTTGAATTAAATACACATCCTTCATGAAAATTTACAAATTGATTTTTACAACCGGTAACTCACCCCGAA
>JAVFAG010000143.1:0-5284 GCA_034002585.1 Paludibacter sp. | reverse complement strand
GAAGGCAACACAATTTTGCTGATGTGATGAATCGGGTAGGAAACACGGGTATTTTCCGTTTTCGAAACTTCCTTCGAAAAATCAGGAGTTCCATCTTCCTTAACAGTCACATTTTCGAGAAGAGCATCGCGACGGATGGCACGCCAGATATCGGGTTCGTTTTCCTTACTCAGGTCGATAACCTTGGCATAACAACCTCCCTCGAAGTTGAATACACCCTGGTCGTCCCAGCCATGCTCATCGTCGCCAATAAGGTAGCGTTTCGGGTCGGCCGAAAGGGTTGTTTTGCCGGTACCCGACAGGCCAAAGAAAATAGCCACATCGCCATCGACACCTACATTGGCCGAACAGTGCATAGATGCAACACCTTTCAACGGCAGGTAGTAGTTCATCAGTGCGAAAATACCTTTTTTCATCTCGCCACCGTACCAGGTACCACCGATTACCTGCATTTTGCGGGTCAGATCAAACAAGGTGAACACTTCCGAGTTGAGACCCTGTTCTTTCCAGTTGGGGTTGGTAATTTTCGAACCATTCAGGCTCACAAAATCAGGTTCACCGTAGTTGGCCAGTTCGTAGTGCGACGGACGGATAAACATATTGGTTACAAAATGCGCCTGCCAGGCCACTTCCATCACAAAGCGAACCTTCATGCGGGTATCTTCGTTAGTACCGCAAAAAGTATCGACAACATAAATTTTCTTAGCCGACGATAATTGTTTTACTACAAGGTCTTTGCAATGATCGAACACTTCGGGGCTGGTGGGTCGGTTGATGGTTCCATCCCACCACATTGTGTCACGGGTGGTATCATCCAATACGATAAATTTATCTTTGGGTGAACGTCCGGTAAACACACCTGTGTCGACAGCAACTGCGCCTGTGTTGGTTAATACTCCTCTTTCGAATCCCTCATTTGCGGGATCTATCTCAGCCTGAAAGAGCTCCTCGTAGGAAGGATTGTGCAGTACTTCGAAATCGCCCGAAATACCGTACTTACTTAAATCCAGATTTGCCATTTGAATAAATCGATTAATATGTTAAAAATGCGTGAATTGGCGGAAATAAACATTTGCTCAAAATTACGGCAAATGTACAACTATTTTAGATTAAAGCAAATTTTTATTAAAGAAATAATTCCTTAATCAGATAAAAAAATCTTTTTAAAGCAAATTTTGTAGCGTAATGACAGGAAAAAAGCTTAATTTTGTGGCTGCCGTAAAAAAATGGACGAAGTATATGAAAATTAAAGTAGTGAACAGGTCGAAGCATGCCTTACCCACCTATGCCACAGCGCATTCGGCAGGGATGGATTTGCGGGCCAATTTAGATAATCCCATCACCCTACAGCCCATGGAGCGGGCATTGATACCCACGGGATTATACATTGAACTTCCGGAAGGATACGAAGCACAGATTCGTCCGCGCAGTGGATTGGCGCTTAAAAAAGGAATAACCGTGCTCAATTCGCCGGGCACCATTGATGCCGATTACCGCGGAGAGGTATGCATTATTCTCATCAATTTATCGTCCGAAGCCTTTGTAATAGAAGACGGTGAGCGTATTTGTCAGATGGTGGTTGCCCCGTATGTGCAGGCTGGTTGGGAAGAAGCAGAGGTTTTGGGAGAGACCGTCCGGGGAGAAGGAGGATTCGGACACACAGGCGTATGAAGATTCAGTGGTTAATTTTCGTATTGGTAGCAGTTGCGGCCCTTTCGTGTCGTAGCGCGGCTCCGGCTGTTGTAAGCTCAACCGGGTTTACAGGAGTTGCACGTGTTGCCCTGACCGAAGAGCAACAGCGTCGCTTCGACTTTTATTTTTACGAAGGTCTCCGTCTGAAGGAAGAAGGATTATTTCAGCAGGCCCTTGATTCACTTTTAATAAGTTATAGTCTTGATTCGCTCGATGCGGGATTATTGGCCGAAATGGCACTGATGCAGGCATCGCTCGATAAAAATCCGGAGTCGGTGCAGAACATGCAGAAAGCACTGGAGCTCGACCCCGATAACTGGTGGTTCAATATGCAGCTTTTCCGACTTTATATGCACAACAAGCGCAACGATGAGGCATTGAAACTTGCGGAACAACTTCATAAAAAATACCCTTTAAAGGAAGAAGTCTATAGCTTACTGATTCCGTTGTATCAGCAAAACGAACGATTTGAAGAAGCCGTAAAGCTCTACGATCAATTAGAATCCATCACCGGCATCAACGAACGTATCTCGTTTGATAAAATGCGCCTGCACCTGATGTTGAACCAGCCCCGCAAGGCAACCTCCGAAATCGACAAGCTTATCCAGAAGTACCCATACGAGAATCGCTTCCGTGTGTTAAAGGGAGATTTCCTGATGCAGCAAAAACAACCTGAAAAAGCATTGGAATTGTATCAGGAGGTATTGGCCGATGAGCCGCAGAACCCACATGCTCAGATTTCCATGTCGGAATACTACAATCTGAAAGGCGATGCCGTGCATTCACTTGAATATGTAGTGGCAGCCCTGAAGAATAACCAGTTGGAAATTGAGATGAAGATAGACATTCTGGGCCAACACATTGAAAATCTGCTTAAATCGGAACGTAAGCTCGAAGACACCGAGGAATTGTTCAAATTATTAATTGAATATTATCCACGTGACGAACGCGTGCATGAGTACTATGCAGCCTATCTTCAGCATCAGAAACGAGAGAAAGATGCCCTTGAAGTGTATGAATCCATTTTGGCTATCAATCCTAAAAAGGAAACAGTATGGTTTGGAATTATGCAATTGCATTTCAGTAATAAAGAATACGACAAGGTGATTGAGGTTGCCGACAGAGCGATAGAAGCGCTGGACAACAACCTGAGAGCCTATTATTTCAAGGCCATCACCTACGACCTTGCCGGAGATTCAGACAAGGCTATTGAAACCCATATGCAGGCACTTCCTCTTTTTAAGGATGGAGAACAACCCCTGCTCCGAAGCGATTTCTATTCACACCTTGCAGAGTTGAACAATAAACTGGGGAAGCATGAAGATGCCTTTGCTGCGTACGAAGAATCACTGAAACACAATCCTGATAATATTGGGGTGTTGAACAATTATGCCTACAATCTTTCGATTCATAAAACGGAACTCGCCAAGGCCGAGCGAATGAGTGCACGAACCATCGAGAAAGAGCCCCGCAACAGCACCTATCTGGATACCTATGCCTGGATTTTTTATCAGCAGGGAAATTACTCACTTGCGAAATTCTACATCGAACGGGCCATTAGTTATCTTACAGATAAACAGGACAAGGGAGTATATTACGAACACTATGGCGACATCCTGTGGATGACCCGTACCAACGACGATAAAGCGCTTGAAAACTGGAAGAAAGCCTGGGATGCAGGTGTTCAGACCGATGAGTTGAAACAAAAAATTGAAAACAAAGGATGGAAACGAGACTGACCCGACTTCTCATACTTCTTGCAACAGTGGGTACGTTGTTTTCGGCCTGTAAATCAGGGCGTGAACTAGGTGGAGGTGCAGCTGTTGCGGAACGGGCCATTGCAGCGCAACCCGAATTCAACAGTTTGGATATTAAGCGGATGACTGTGAATGTTACCACCGACAACGGAACATCCTACACCAGTCCCGCCACCTGTCGCATCATTCGCGATTCGGTGGTACATCTGTCGGTACAACCCATTTTCGGCATCGAAATGTTTATGGCTCAACTTACCCGCGACCGCTTTGTGGTTCTGGATAAGATGCGAAAAGTCGCCTACACAGGCACCTACGAACAACTGGGTGAACGCATGGGCCTGGTCATCAACTTCAACAGCCTGCAGGCTCTGCTTACCAACCGGCTTTTTGTTCTCAACACCGTAGATGAATCACTTAACCGGCTAAAAGCCGAAACGCACAAAGGCATGAAAACGCTCCAGCACACGCGGATTCCGGTGCGTCAGCAATTTATACTGAACGATGCCTTCCGGATACAGGAAACCCAGATTAGCGCAGTGGTCGGAAACTACCATTTCACTGCCCGATACGATGGATTTACCAACCAGGATTTGCTGGTATTTCCCTATCAGCAAACCATGAGTCTGGAGGCAGGTAAAAAACGGTATTCACTGGGACTTACCATTACGCGCATGATTATCAATATGAATCCACTCATTCCTTCGGTATCACTTCAGGGATACCGAATCGGGAATATTGACCAATTACTACACTAAAATGCTACGGATTATACACTACATACTACTGATAGGGCTGTTTATTCCGACGCTAACGGGTCAGACTGTTGAGGAGCTGGAGCGCAGGCGCAAAGAAGCGTTGAAGCAACTGGAGACTACCGGTAAAATCCTGAACGAGACGCGCCAGGACCAGCGTAATACACTAAATAAGCTGAATGTATTGAACCGCAACATCAGGGAGCGCAACACCCTGATTACCACAATTGCAAAAGAAATAAATGTGCTGGAGCATGAGATGGGAAAGCTCACCGAAGAGACCCGTAAAATGGAGCGGGAACTGCGTCAGCTGAAAGCCGATTATGCCTATACCGTACGCGAAACCTATGTCAACCGTAGCATTTATTCACGCATTCTGTTTGTACTTTCGGCCGATAATTTCGACCAGTCGTTTCGAAGAATGCGTTACCTCCAGGAATTCTCGAACTACCGCAAGCATCAGGCAGCTGAGATAGAGCGCACCAAAGCTGAGCTCGATCAGAAAACCGCTTTGCTGGCCCAACACCGGGCCACACAGGAAGAAATTCGAAAAAAGCAGGAATCGGAAAAAAAGAAACTGGAAGTTGATCGTCGCAAAGAGGACGTTGCACTGGGTGCACTAAAGAAAAAGGAAAGCAGTCTGCGTGAAGAGCAACAACGACAGCAGCGTATAGCTAACGAAATTAACCGTCGTATAGAGCAATTGATAGCCGAAGAAATTCGCAAACAAGAAGCACAGGCCAAAGCACGGGCAAAAAAAGACGAACCGGTAGCGACGGAGAAAAAGGAAAGCACTACCAGCAAAAGTACAGGTCGTGAGCAAACCATGACCAAAGAGCAGCAGCTTATTTCGGGGAATTTTGCAGCCAATGTGGGAAGACTACCCTGGCCAACCGAGCGCGGTTTTATAAGTGGCCGCTTCGGCATCCAACCACATCCGGTTCTTAAATACGTTACCATCAACAACAAGGGTATTTACATACAAACACCTTCGGGCACTCAGGCAAGAGCCGTATTCGAAGGAACCGTTTCAAAACTCTTCACCGTACCGGGAAGTAATTACGCCATCATCGTTCAACACGG
>JAVFAG010000142.1:0-5312 GCA_034002585.1 Paludibacter sp. | reverse complement strand
CAATCCAAATATCCATGGTATTCATGACGGCATTATATTTTATTTTCACTTTGTACCACTGATTTTCATTATATGATTGAAGGGTAGTACCTGCTGCATAAATTGAACCTGATTCGCTAAAACCAACTGAGGCGTAACCGTTACTCCAACTTGAGATGTCATTGTTATTAAAGCCAATCATTGCATGCGGATAGCCGGTCATAAATACAGTACCCTCATGAGAAACTTTTACATTTAACTCCAACCATACAATATCAGGTGTCGAAGTCAACAGGAATTCTGCATTTGCTGAATTGTTTGGTGCTCCTTCGAGTTTCAGGGAATTGGTTCCTGATACAAATTCGGAATTTGTTACCACCTGCAGATCGCTTCCTGCACCCGGATAACGCAACATCCAACTTGAAGGGAATGTACCAACTGTGTACGAATCAAAATTATCATCAAGCAAATACGAACTTTGACATATTGCCTTATTACCAAAGAGCATAAAAACAGTCAGGAGAATCAATGTAAGTTTTTTCATTTTTAAATGGTGTTTATTATTGTTTGTTTATAATGAATATGCTGGATGGAAGGCTGACCCGGGGAGAAATGGGTACGCCGTTACAAGTCAACACAAACGCTGCAAAAGTATGTATAAAGCAGAAAACGAATGTTTCATTATTACAGAGTCTAATGTGCTATTTTTACAATTTTACTCTTTTTGCTTCTCATTTTGTTCTTTTTTTTCATGTAGCTACATAGTTTACACCGTCACACCCCGATACGCATACAGGTGTGGTTGAGACCTTAGTAGCACCTCCTATTTTACTTTCACGGTTACAAGGTGGGTTACATATCCGATTAATCGTGGTAAAAAACGGTAACCTTGCTTGTTTTACAAGGTAGTTCAGGCTGGAAGTTTTATTTTTGTAGATATTTGAAAAACGATAAAATACCATGAAGAAAAGACTATTGACCATTTTTACCGGTAGCCTGATGTGCGCCCTCTTGCTGGCACAACCAACCGCACAAAAAAAAGGAAAAGCCTACCTTGTTTCCAACGCGCATTTCGACACCCAGTGGAACTGGGATGTGCAACGTTCCATCAGTGATTACATTCCGAAAACCATGCATCAGAACCTGATGCTGATGGATAAATACCCGAACTACATCTTCAACTTCGAAGGGGGAATCAAATACGCCTGGATGAAAGAGTATTTCCCGCTGGAATATGAATTAGTAAAAAAACGCATCGCCGAAGGGCGCTGGCATGTGACCGGCAGCACCTGGGATGCCAATGATGCCAATATCCCGTCGCCTGAATCAACTACCCGCAACATCCTCTACGGTCAGCATTACTACCGTGATGAATTCGGCGTGCAAGGCACCGATATTTTCCTGCCCGACTGCTTCGGATTTGGTTATACCTTGCCCTCTATGGCGGCTCACTCGGGACTTATCGGTTTTTCCACGCAAAAACTACAATGGCGACATAAACCTTTTCACGGAGACAGCAAAATCCCGTTCGAAATCGGTTTGTGGGAAGGGATTGACGGTTCGCGTGTCATGCTGGTTGCCGACGGAAAATCATACGTAACGAAGTGGAAAGATGAAGACTTAAGCAAAAACCCCCAACTGCTGGATTATGTAAGTGAGAGTCCGATTAAAACGGTATATCATTACTACGGAACCGGCGACACGGGCGGCGCTCCTACCATCGAATCGGTAAGGGCGGTCGAAAAAGGATTGGCAGGAAACGGTCCGGTTGAGATTATCAGCGCCACGAGCGACCAGTTGTACAAAGATTTTCTGCCATTCGAAAATCATCCCGAACTGCCTGTATTCAAAGGGGAATTGCTGATGGATGTGCACGCGACCGGCTGCTACACTTCTCAGGCCGCGATGAAACGCTATAACCGGCTGAATGAATTACTGGGCGATGCAGCCGAACGTTCGGCTGTGGTTGCCGACTGGCTGGGTGCGGTGGAGTATCCCGGGCAAACGCTGACGGAAGCCTGGAAACGTTTCATCTGGCACCAGTTTCACGACGACCTTACCGGAACCAGTACGCCCCGTGCCTACGAATTTTCGTGGAATGATGAGCTAATCTCACTTAAACAGTTCGGCAATGTACTGACCACGTCAACCGGCGCTGTTTCGCGCGCATTGAACACCAATGTGAAAGGATTGCCGCTCGTGTTGTTCAACCCGCTGGTAATCCCGGTTGCTGAAAATATCGAAATTGAAGTCCCCGCGAGCAAAGCAACCGACCGTTTTATCGTGTATGATGAGAACGGTAAAGCGCTCCCAACACAGAATGGTGCCTATACAAACGGTAAACTGACCTTAATTATAACGGCGCAACTGCCTTCGTGCGGTTACGTGGTTTACGACATCAGAAAAGGAAAACCGAACAGGATGTCGACCGTGAAAGTTAATAACACCTCCATCGAAAACAGTGTGTATCGTGTATCCCTTGATGCCAACGGCGATATCGCTTCCATCTTCGACAAGCAAAACAACCGTGAGCTGGTGAAAAACGGACAATCCATCCGCCTGGCTTTGTTTCCGGAGAATGAGTCTTTCGCCTGGCCGGCATGGGAAATACTGAAAAAGACGATGGATAAAGCTCCCGTTTCTATTACTGAAAATGTAAAAATATCAGTAGCTGAACAGGGCGCTGTGCGCGGATCGTTGCGCGTGGAAAGAACCTACGGCACATCGAATTTTGTTCAGTATATTCGCTTGCATGAAGGAGCGCAAGCCGACAGAATCGACATCGTGAACGAAATCGACTGGCAGACAACCAACGCGTTGCTCAAAGCTGAATTCCCGCTGAGTGTTTCGAATCCCGAAGCAACATACGACCTGGGATTAGGCGCTATCAAACGGGGCAACAACACCGATATCGCTTACGAAATCTTTGCGCAACAGTGGGCTGACCTGACCGACAAGAAAGGTGATTATGGAGTAGCGGTACTCAACGACAGTAAATACGGCTGGGACAAACCCAACGACAATACCATTCGTCTGACTTTGTTACATACCCCTAAAACAAGAGGCGGTTATGCTTATCAGGACAAACAGGATTTTGGCAAGCATATTTTCACTTATTCTATCGTCGGACACACCAAGGATTATGTAAGCGCCGGTATCGTACACAAGGCCGAACTACTCAATCAACAGCCGAAGTCGTTCATTGCAACTAAACAGGCTGGCGAGTTGGGCAGCAGCTTCTCATTCCTGCAAAACAACAATGTCAACGTACATGTAAAAGCCATCAAGCAGGCTGAGAAATCGGATGAGTATGTGATTCGGCTCTACGAAAGTTCCGGACAAAATAAGCAGGCTGCTACCCTCACTTTCCCGGCTCAAATCCTTTCGGCTAAGGAACTGAACGGAGTTGAGGACGAGACCGGAACAGCACAGTTTGAAGGGAATCAACTGAAAATCGACATCAAGGCCTTCGGGGTAAAAACATTCAAAGTAAAATTAGCCAGTGCGGGCAAAGCAAGTCTGAACAAGGTCTCCACGGCCACTCTTTCATTGCCTTTCGACACCAAGTCAACTACCTATAATGCATTCCGCAACACAGCGAATTTCGATGGCAAAGGCAACTCATTCGCGGCTGAACTTTTCCCTGAAACAATAGATTTCAAAGGAATACGCTTCGAACTGGCAGGCGCCGATGAACCCAATGCCCTGAAATGCCGTGGTCAGGTTATCGATCTGCCACAGGGAAATTTCAACAGAGTTTACTTACTGACAGCTTCTACCGGGACCGACATGAAAGCTACTTTCACGGTCAATCAGCAAAAACAGGAAGTGGTAGTTCCGTCCTACACCGGCTTTATTGGTCAATGGGGGCATACAGGACACACCGAAGCCTATCTGAAACCGGCCGACATCGCTTTCGTGGGAACACACCGGCATTCGATGAGCGAAAACAAGGACTTGCCCTATGAGTTCACCTATATGTTCGCCGTAACAGTTGATCTGCCGAAAGGCGCCAAACAACTGGTACTGCCCGAAAACTCGAAAATTGTCGTGTTTGCCGCAACGGCTGTACAGGATGATAACAACGGACTAAGCGCTGCTGCCGATATCCTGAAAGTCGCCCTGCCTGAACCGAAAATAGCAGATACACAAATCGTGAAATACAACCTGCTTTTCGGGAAACCGGTCATTGAAAAGTCAGGACAAGTAAACCAGCATGAAAGAGCTGAGTATGCCACCGACGAAGATATCAGCACAAAATGGTGCGACAACAGTGGCAGCAATCCTAAACACATCGTGGTGGATCTGGGGGCTGAAAGAACCTTGCGCGGCTGGTTAGTACTTCATGCCGGAATGGAAAACAGTGAATTTATCACCCGTGATTTTGCCTTGCAGGTAAAACTGAAACAAGATGAGGAATGGCGCACGGTAGATAGCGTGACCGGTAACAAAAGTCTCGAAACCGACCGTACATTGCCGGGCGAAGTAAAAGCCCGCTATGTAAAGCTGAATGTAATCAAAGGAGAGCAGAATCTCAGCAATGTAGCGCGGATTTATGATTTTCAGGTGTATTAAACTTTCTGAACCACAAAAGGAAGACTAAGGAATCACAAAAGAACTAATAGTGAATAGCGAATAGCGAATAACGGAAGTGATGCCCCCTCTATTAATTCTTAATTTATAATTTTTAATTTTCACTTTTGTGTTTCCTTAGTCTTCCTTTTGTGCCTTTTGTGGTTAAAAATTCAAATTTAAACAATCAAATCTAACATACAACATGAACAAAAAAACCTCAATTCTATCATTCGTTTTTGCACTTGCTGCAACGACCATGGTAAGCGCCGGCATCACAACCGAGCTGGCGAGCGACAACACCAAAGTTTATATCTCGCAACGTCCAAAGCCTGCCAAGCGCCTTTTCAGTTCCGATGCAGTGGAAATGAAGATAGCGGAAGTAACCAAACAGCTTACCAACGCCCGTCTGCGCTGGATGTTCGAGAACTGCTTCCCGAATACCATTGATACTACCGTACGCTATTATACTACAGAAGATGGCGACGATGACACGGTGGTGTACACCGGCGATATCCACGCCATGTGGCTCCGCGACTCCGGCGCACAGGTATATCCTTACATCAAATTAGCCAAAGACGATCCGAAACTGCAGAAGATGTTGCGCGGGGTCATTCTCCGACAGTTCAAAAGCATCATCATCGATCCGTATGCCAATGCTTTCCTCGACCCACACGATCCCAATCCCGACCACCACTGGATGAGTGATAAAACCGATATGAAGCCGGAACTCCACGAACGCAAGTGGGAAATCGACTCCC
>JAVFAG010000141.1:2280-5366 GCA_034002585.1 Paludibacter sp. | reverse complement strand
ATGCCAGAAGTCAGATTGTCCAGCTTACAGGGAACATTGTGCATTCCTTCCTGTTTTTCTTCATCGAGCAAAATGGCAATCTCCCTTCCCTGCATATCGTAAATTGTTAGCTTTACGTGATGATTTCTGGTTAATTTAAAACTGATAACTGTATTGGAATGAAACGGATTGGGATGATTTTGAGTCAACTCAGCCGTTTCGGGTGATTGGATGAGATCGCCAACCGATGTAGGTGCAACCGCACTTTTATAAACCGATGCAACATTGTTGTTATAATCGTAAATAAACATGTTTTGATTGGTGAACGCTACCGATGTACTGCTTGTTGCAGCATTAATAAGTCCTAATCCGGTTGTTGATACCTGATTCCAGGTAACTGCATTATCAGTCGATGAAAAAACAGACAATTTCGAGTCGAGAAATCCAATGGTGGTAGTGTAAAGCGTGCTGCCATACTTCAGTAATGCTTTGGAGAAATTGAAGGAACTGGCATCAGGTAATCCGGCACTCAGACTAATCCAGGCATTGGTACCTGCGTTAAACCGATAAACTCCGCTTCCTGAAGATATACCATATACCGAACCATTGAAATTAATCACATAAGTTATTGTAAGTGAAGGATTGGTTGGATTATTTATTGTCCAGTTTTGACCTCCATCGGTGGAAACTACGGCTCCGGTTCCCTGAATTACCGACACCATCACATTCCCGGCAGCAGCAAAACACGACATATTTCCTCCGGCGGTTGTATTGATTACTGTCTCAGTCCAGTTTGCCCCGTTATCGGTAGAAGTATAAAATGATTTTCGGTTTGACATCGCATACAGCTTATTCCCATCGGAGGTAAGCCATAGCAGGGCTCCATTTCCGGTAATTGTAGGTATTGTGGACCTTTGTGACCAGTTCTCTCCACCATCCGATGACACATAAATACTTTTACCGGCTGCTGCTGTAAGTGCAAAAATCTCGTTGTTGTAATTATATATATAATAGACATCGTACGGAAATTTCTGGATTATATCTGTCCAGCTTGCTCCTTCATCAGTTGATTTGTAAACGTGAAAACCACCGAAACTACCGTACAAAAACAACGTAGAGTTAGATCCGTGGAGTCTGCCACCTAATCCTGCATTTTGAGTGCTCACTTTGGTCCACTGACCATACACTGAAATACTCAGTACTACTACCAGTAAAAATGTAATTTTTCTCATATCGAACAGCTTTACAACTAATGTGTATAAAACTGTATTCATTACATTTTGTTCACTTTTTCCTAAAAAAGTCATACAAATGAAATGAACGAACCATAAAAATCTACAGTTCGTTCATAATTTTATGATTGAGTAACAATCAAGCTGTTACAGCAATTCCGGCAAAATCAGCGAGAAAATCAAAATCAGCATTCCCAATGAAAGCACGACAATCGTTTTTGAACCGGCACCTTTCCATTCTTTCAACAGAATACCCCATACATTGCTGAAGGTAACATTAAGCGACATGAGGATGCTCCACGAGAAGGCCATCATCACACTGCCTTCCACAAGATAACTTTTACCAAGGGCGAGTCCGAAAAACTGCGAGTACCACAAACCGCCGGCCAGCAGGCAGAACAACAAATTGTTGATCAACACTTTGCCTGAAACAGAGAAATATTCCTTACCGGTTTTGTTTTTGATATTCTGAAAAATGCAGTAGATGGCGTTGGAAACGAATCCTCCGAGAGTAATCATGAGGATAGCGGGCAAACCGGCAAACAAGGGCTGTGTTCCCATTTCCAAAGCAGCTACGCGGATAGGCTCGGCCGCTTCGAGACCTAAACTAAAGCAGGCGCTCATCACACCGGCCAACAGGGCTACCAGCAAACCTTTACCTAAGGCAAAATCCTTAACTGCTGCTTTTTTCTGCTCTTCGGTCATGTTTTTAGCGCGCAGACTTCCGGCATAACCAATCACGGCGATACCGGCGATAGCCACACTTACCACAATCAGCAATACCAGACCTTCGCCTGTGAATAAATCGGTCCCCACCATTAATGCCGGAATGAGTGTACCAAAGGCAGAGCAGGTTCCGAGAGCAATTGACTGACCCAGAGCGATGCCGAGGTAGCGCATGCTCAATCCGAAGGTGAGACCGCCTATACCCCAGAGAGCTCCGAAAAAGAGTGCTTTCAGTGCGGCACCATCACCCGATGCCAGCAATTCGCCGAGCGAAGAACCGGCAGGTACAGCCAGCAAAGCACCTAAGTACGGAAATACAAGCCATGCGAAAATCCCCTGAACCAGCCAGAAACTTTCCCACGACCATTCCTTCACTTTTTTAATAGGAACGTAGGAGCTCGACTGGCCCATACTTCCCACTGCGATAATTAACAAGCCTATTAATGTGTTCATCTGACTAAATGTGTATTAGAATGCAGGATGAAAGATGCCACCTCTTTCGGGAATGGCATCTCTTATTCACAGCAAGGGTTATCGTTTTGAAGTTACATCTTTTTCATACTGCTGAATATCAGCAATCAGAGCTTCAGCGGCAGGAACTTCCTTCAGCATGCAATAGTAGTCGTACACAGCCGACCAGGGAAGCGCTTTTGCTTCTTCGAGCAGAGCCAGGCGTTCGAAATTCTGACCTTTTGCTTCGTATTCGCGCAACTGAGCTATGGGTTCGAGCAGGGCCTGAAGCAATGCTTTTTGAGCAGCTCGAACACCCACTACATATGCGCCGATACGGTTGATGGAAGCATCGAAATAATCGAGACCCACATGCACGCGGTCGATGGCATTGGCACGGATAATTTCCTGCATAATAGCCTGCAGTTCATCGCTCAGAATCACCACATGGTCGCTGTCCCAACGCACCCCGCGGCTCACGTGAAGCATAATTTCGGGAGCAAAGAGCAGCAGCGAGGAAATTTTGTCGGAGATAACTTCGGTTGGATGAAAATGGCCCGCATCCAGCGTAATCATCTTATTATTAGCAACTCCGTAGCCCATGTAGAACTCGTGAGAGCCCACCACATAGCTTTCGCTACCGATACCAAACAGCTTACATTCGATGCTGTCGAGCATATAGTCGTCGTTGGTTTTATA
>JAVFAG010000141.1:0-2180 GCA_034002585.1 Paludibacter sp. | reverse complement strand
CGGCATACCTTGCTTTAGCATACTCAAATGCCTGTATAATCTGTTGCTTCTTCATGGAATATAATTATTAATTTGCAGGCAAAGATAGAGATAGAGAAGAAGGCAGGGTTGAAAGAAATGATATTAAAACATCGTTTTTTGATAAAAGTGCCGGGAGGTAGACTGGGAGTCAACGTTCCGGCAAACACTATACACAACCAACTAAAGCTGATAATGAAGACATTTTAAAATACAATAGAATGAGATCTGGCAAGTAAATAGCAAGCTGATAATCAGCACTCTAACCTTCCATCAGGGCTTTACATTACTCAGAGGCTGTCCTTTTTCGCCGAGGTAAAAAGCAATCAGCACGATATCTTCCTGAGAATCATTAAACCCTTCGTGATAGGTATCGATAACTTCAGCAAAGGTAGAATTGGGAGCAAACTGATTAACTTTCCCATTTTCTATGCGAACTTTCAGCACTCCGGATACAACAAAGGCAAACACCGGCCGGGTATGCTTGTGCCAACCTGTAGAAGCTCCCGGGGGAAGGGTGACCTTTGCAATGGTAACTTCATCGTTCAGAGAGTTGGGAAAAACGATTTTTTGCCCGATGGCAGTAGAATCCGTTTTTAGTAACAATTCGACTTTCACTCCGGGATTATATCCGTTTTGAGCAAAAGCAAACAGCGAAAAAAGGAGTAGAAAGCTGGTGTTTAAAATGGTTTTCTTCATACGGAATTTATTATCTACAAGAGAAGATTGTCAAATGAATCGGCAGTTAAAATATAAATATTACTCATTGATGCAGAGCAACAAATATACAACAATTGATTTAAAACCGGAATATTGTACTTTATCTATGAGCCGAAGTTAAAACCAGTTCACATACTTTCTGTATTTAACTTTCACATAGTAGCGTAATTTTTGGAATTCTTTTATTCATGTTCTAAAAACAGAATAACTGATGTTCAATACTTAATTGAACATCAGTTATTCCAATTTCTATTAAATTTTTGAATTATTCCTTGATATACTTTCCAACTACCGTATCGAGTGCATATTTACCAGCACCTCCGAACATTAATCCCAGCGACATCCCGATAATCAAAATAAAGTATTCCATACCTTCGCCAGTCTGGTTGCCAAACCAGTTCATGAAGAAACCATGCTGTACGTGACCGCCCAGGAACATAGCACCACCGAGAGTGAGGAAGATGGAGAAAGCCATAAAACGGCTGCCCACACCAAGAATCAACAGGATAGGAGCTACGAATTCGGCCAGGATAACCATCACTCCGAGTACTGCGGGTATACCCATGCCTGAGAAGAAACCTACTGTGGCTTCAAATCCGTAGCCACCGTACATGCCGAGTGCTTTTTGCATTCCGTGTGGTAAAACAACTATGGCCAGTGCCAAACGTACAATCAAAAGCGCCCATGAGTTGGTGTCGGTCGCGAAAAATTTCTTTAAAAATGCATTCATCTTTTTTAATGTTTAATTATTAGTGATAAATGATTAATGGGTCAGGGGTTTGTTTTTCCTGAAAGCATTAATCGTAGTTTTGATGATGCAAAGATAGAGCGGTAATGACGTGCAAAAAGTAAAGAAATCGGGTTGAATATTGCAAAAATCAGGACTGAAGAACGGTTGTTTTAAATTCGGTGGGCGTCATTCCGGTATTTTTCTTGAAGAAATTGTTGAAATGAGCCGATTCTTCGAAGCCCAGCGAGAAAGCTAACTCCTTGTTCGACTGATTGGTAAACAACAACCAGCGTTTAGCTTCTGTGATTAATTTACTCTGAATATGGTCCTTGGCCGATTTCCCGGTGATGGACTTAACCGTTTTGTTGAGGTAATCAGGAGTCACCGCCAGCATATCGGCATAATCGTTCACCATGTGGTGTTCCACATAATGTTTGTTGAGCAGGCTTTTAAAACTCCGGAGCAGATGATTCGTCGTTTCCAGCAATTGCGGATTTTCCTCTTTTTTGAGTGAGCAATGATTGTTGCTCTGAATCAATAGTAACTTCACCAAAGCCCCTACTGCTTCGTGGGTATATTTTTCGAGCGAAGAGGCAAACAGCTCCATCTGTTCAAACAAACTCAGGTAAACAGGAGCCGATGAATCGTGAATAGGTAGCGGTGGCGATTGTCCATAATCGTTGAAAAGGTAAATATCGTTGATCAGGTGATC
>JAVFAG010000140.1:0-5385 GCA_034002585.1 Paludibacter sp. | reverse complement strand
AACCGCGAGCCGGGCTGTTCGGTTCATGGCATTAACTTCTTGCAGCACAGCAAAGCACACCTGATTCGTGCAGCCCACGAAGGGATTGCCTTTTCTTTTAAGTATGGTATGGATATCATGAACTTAACAGGAATTGAAACACGCACCATTCGGGCGGGACATGCCAATTTGTTCCTGAGTCCTGTTTTCAGACAAACGATGGCCAATATTACCGGAGCCACTATCGAATTATATAATACCGATGGATCGGTAGGTGCTGCCCGCGGTGCAGGTATTGGAGCAGGGATTTATGCCAGTGCCAGCGAGGCCTTTGCAACGCTGGAAAAAGTCTTGGTAGTACATCCGGATTCAACCGAACAAAAAGCCACACAGGAAGCGTATGAACGGTGGTGTCAGTATATTTAAAGTAAGTATATAATTTAAAATAAATTAGTTTTATGAGCAAAAACGTGTATTTTCCAACCGTGGAAAAAATTAAATTTGAAGGTAAAGAAAGCAAAAATCCTATGGCTTTCAGGTATTATGATGCTGAAAAAGTGGTGCATGGCCGCAAAATGAAGGACTGGTTTAAGTTCTCGATGGCCTGGTGGCACACCCTCTGCAGCGAGTCGGATGATCCGTTTGGAGGTCCAACCAAATCCTTCCCCTGGAAACAGGCCGCTGATCCTGTTCAGGCTGCTAAGGATAAACTGGATGCCGGTTTCGAATTCATGCAAAAAATCGGTATTGGTTACTATTGCTTCCACGATATCGACCTGGTGGAAGAAGGAAATTCGATTGAAGAATACGAAGCCCGCCTGAAGGAAGTTGTGGCTTATGCTAAACAAAAACAGCAGGAAACAGGTATCAAATTGTTGTGGGGAACTGCGAATGTATTTTCCCACAAGCGCTACATGAACGGTGCTGCTACCAATCCCGATTTCGATGTAGTGGCCCGTGCTGCTACCCAAATCAAAAATGCAATTGATGCTACGATAGAATTGGGTGGCGAAAATTATGTGTTTTGGGGTGGTCGCGAAGGCTATATGAGCCTGCTGAACACTGATATGAAACGCGAAAAGGAACACCTGGCTACCATGTTGAAAATTGCCCGCGATTACGGTCGTTCGAAAGGTTTCAAAGGAAACTTCCTGATTGAGCCCAAACCAATGGAGCCTACCAAGCACCAATACGATGTGGATGCTGAAACAGTAATAGGTTTCCTTCGTCATCATGGTCTGGATAAGGATTTTAAATTAAATATTGAAGTTAATCACGCTACGCTGGCAGGTCATACGTTTGAGCACGATCTTCAGTGTGCAGTGGATGCCGGAATGCTGGGTTCAATCGATGCCAATCGTGGTGATTATCAGAACGGCTGGGATACCGATCAGTTCCCTATCGACCTGTATGAATTGACTCAGGCTATGCTGGTAATTCTGAAAGGTGGTGGCTTACAGGGTGGTGGAACCAATTTCGATGCGAAAGCCCGTCGTAATTCCACCGATCTGGAAGATATTTTCATTGCTCACATTGCCGGAATGGATGCATTTGCCCGTGCATTGGAAGCAGCAGCCGGAATTTTGGAAGAATCCGCAGTTCCAGCTATGTTGAAAGAACGTTACGCTTCGTTCGATGCTGGTAAAGGAAAAGAATTTGAAGACGGTAAACTGACTCTCGAAGATTTACGAGCACTTGCAGTTGCAAAAGCCGCAGAACCTGCTCAAATCAGTGGAAAACAAGAGCTGTTCGAAGCGATTGTAAACATGTATATTTAAAACTTAGTACATCTACACCATGTCAACAAGCAAAAATCCTCTCTACCTAACGGGTATAACACTCGTTGCCACCCTGGGTGGTTTGCTGTTCGGATACGACACAGCCGTGATTTCAGGGACCGTAAGTTCGCTTCGTGTGTTTTTTGTCGATCCAATGGGCCTGTCGCCCGACCTGGCCAATGCTATGGAAGGGTTTATCGTCAGTAGTGCATTGATAGGCTGTGTGATTGGTGCGTCCATTGCCGGTTTTGTGAGCCAGAAATTTGGTCGTAAACCTTCATTGCAGATAGCAGCTGTACTATTCCTGCTTTCTGCCATCGGTTCTGCCTGGCCCGAAATGTTCTTTGGCATGCCCGGTACCGGTGATCATAGTTTTGCCAGTTTGTTTATTTTCTATCGAATTATCGGTGGAATAGGCGTTGGTATGGCTTCGATGGTTTCTCCGATGTACATTGCCGAAGTGGCTCCCCATCAACAACGGGGGGCGCTGGTTTCGTGGAATCAATTTGCCATTATCTTTGGTATGTTGGTTGTCTACTTCGTTAATTACGGCATTGCCCTTCAGGGTGATGGGAGCTGGCTCAATACCATAGGCTGGAGATGGATGTTTGCTTCGGAAATCATTCCTGCAACGCTTTTCCTGATTTTCCTCTTTGTAGTTCCTGAAACGCCCCGCTGGCTGGTAATGAACGACAAAAAGGATAAAGCACGTACTATTTTAGTGAAGTTGGTGGGTACAAAAGAAGCAGAAGTGGAAATTGATGACATCCAGAGAAGTCTCGATTTGGACGCAACACAGTCGCTGAAACCCTATTATCAGTTTCTGATAACCTGGATTCTATTGTTTTCAGCTGCCTTTATCGGACTGAAATATGCCGGAAATTCGAATGCGTTTGAGATTTCACTGATTGGTAGTTTTGTAATTGCACTGATAGCTCCTGTGCGCTCCTTTGGATTTAAAATCATTGCCGTTGGTGTACTGCTTTCTGCTTTTCAGCAGTTTGTTGGGATCAACGTGGTGTTGTACTATGCTCCCGAAATTTTCAAATCGATGGGTTCGGGTACCGATACGGCATTGCTGCAAACAATAATTGTTGGTGTTATTAATCTGTCATTTACGGTGTTGGCCATTCTTACCGTGGATAAATTCGGTCGTCGTCCCCTGCTGATAATCGGTGCGCTGGTGATGGCTGTAGCAATGACAGGTTTGGGAACCGGTTTTGCCGGAAGCTGGTCGGGTGGAGTGAAGCTGTTCTTCATGCTGCTGTATACGGCAGGTTTTGCCATGTCGTGGGGACCGGTTTGCTGGGTGATGCTGGCCGAAATCTTCCCGAATTCGGTGCGCTCCAGTGTGATGTCGATTGCTGTTGCTGCACAGTGGGTAGCCAACTTTTTGGTATCGTGGACCTTCCCGATGATGAACAAAAACGAAGCGCTGGTGAACCAGTTTAATCATGGTTTTTCGTACTGGGTGTATGGTCTGATGGGTATTCTGGCAGCGGTTTTCATCTGGAAAATGGTACCCGAAACCAAAGGCAAAACCCTCGAGGAAATGAATAAACTCTGGAAAAAGTAAGTAAGCTTTCGGGGGGGGGCAGTGTTGCATTGAATGCGATACAATGCCAAAAGTAAATCGGTTTTTTCTTCGTATCTTTGCCGACGGTCCCGAAAATGTTACACATGCTTTACCCGTCGAATTTAGAAACGAAAATCGATTTCAGCAGTATTCGTAATTTATTGCTGAATTACTGCATATCTCCTCTCGGAAAAGATAAAGTAGGCGAAATCCGCTTTTCTTCCGATTATGCTACCGTACAACTGCAAATCAGTCAGACCGATGAACTGATGCGGTTGATATCGGATGCGAATGAAACCCTTCCCGTAGGCGATTTTTTCGACCTGCGCGAAGGGCTTTCACGTATCAGGGTGGAGGGTTTGTTTCTCGACGAGCAGGAGGTGTTTGAACTTCGCCGTGCGCTGGAGGCGGTGCGTCGGGTGGTCGATTTTATTGCCAAAAAGGAAGTTGAACAATTTCCGCGACTGCACGAACTGATTGGGGGCGTTGAACTTTTTCCGGAAATCATACGACGTATCGACTTAATTCTGGATAAATTCGGCAAGCTAAAAGACAATGCCTCACACGAACTGGCTTCAATTCGCCGGCAACTTATTCAGGCACAATCTTCTGTTTCCCGTTCGCTGAGCCAGATTCTACGGCAGGCACAAGCCGATGGCTACGTGGAAAAGGATGTGGCACCAACCCTTCGTGAAGGCCGCCTGGTAATTCCGGTATCGCCGGCTTTCAAGCGTAAGCTTTCGGGTATCATTCACGATGAATCGGCCAGTGGTAAAACAGTGTTTATTGAGCCGGCGCAGGTCGTGGAGGCAAACAACCGCATTCGTGAACTGGAAGGAGAGGAGCGTCGTGAAATCATTCGTATACTTTTAGAGTTTACAGCATTTCTGCGTCCTTTTACCGAAGCAGTTATTGAATCGCAGTTCTTTCTGGGCGAAATTGATTTTCTACGTGCCAAGGCTTTGCTGGCCATAAAAATCAATGCGATAAAACCCAAAACGGATCCTGTATGTCAACTGGAATGGCGAAGAGCTGTTCATCCTCTGCTTTTTCTTTCACTCGAAAAACAAGGTAAGCAGGTAGTACCGCTGGATATTCAACTTAACGAAAAGCAGCGTATCTTGTTGATTTCGGGCCCAAATGCCGGTGGTAAGTCGGTGTGCCTGAAAACAGTGGTGTTACTTCAATACATGCTGCAATGTGGCTTGTTGATTCCGGTGCATCCCGATAGTCGCTGCGGAATCTTTTCGAATATTTTTATTGATATTGGCGACGAGCAATCCATCGAAAACGACCTATCTACCTACAGTTCGCACCTGACTAATATGAAGTACTTTGTACGAAACAGTACTTCTTCCACCCTGATTTTGATTGATGAGTTTGGAACAGGAACTGAGCCCATGATTGGAGGTGCTATTGCCGAAGCCACGCTGGAACGTTTCAACCGAAACAAAGCCTACGGTGTAATTACAACGCACTATACCAACCTGAAGCATTATGCCGAAGATACCGATGGAATTGTAAATGGCGCTATGTTGTACGACCGCCAGCATCTTCAACCCTTGTTTTTGCTCGAGATTGGAAATCCGGGTTCATCCTTTGCGATTGAGATAGCCCGGAAAATTGGTCTTCCGGAAGATTTAATTGCCGATGCCGCTGAAAAAGTAGGTTCCGAACACCTCGACTACGATAAACACTTGCAGGACATTGTTCGCGACAAACGCTATTGGGAAAAGAAACGTCAGCAGATTCGTCAGAAGGAAAAGCGGCTGGAAGAACTGGAAGCGAAGTACGAAGCCGATATGGCCGAAATCAATCGTCAGCGGAAAGAAATTGCCAACAAGGCGAAAACCGAAGCTCAGCAACTGCTGGCCGAAGCGAATTCCCGTATTGAAAATACCATCCGGCAAATAAAAGAAGCTCAGGCGGAAAAGGAGAAAACAAAAGTTGTGCGCAGTGAATTGCAGGAATTCAGGGAACGTCTGCAGGTTATGGACGATCCGCAAAAGTCTGCGTCTAAAGCATCCGGTATTAAAAAGCCTGCGGTTAGTA
>JAVFAG010000139.1:0-5523 GCA_034002585.1 Paludibacter sp. | reverse complement strand
GAGGAGTTCCGGGCAATAATTTCTCCCAGGAATCCGGTTAAAAACATCTGAGTACCCAGAATCATCGCCAGCAAAGCAATGTAAAAATACGGACTATCGGCAATGAGAGGGGCCGGAATATGGTTCATCAACGCATGAAGTTTCATTATCGCAACGCCCACAACAGCCAGAAAACCAACGATAAACATCAAACTTCCATACAAGCCAAAGAAGTGCATCGGTTTTTTGCCAAATCGTGATAAAAACCACAGGGTCATTAAATCAAGATAGCCGTTTACAAAGCGGTTCAACCCAAACTTGGTGCTTCCAAATTCCCGTTTACGGTGCTCCACCACTTTTTCCCCAATTTTTCTGAAGCCGGCATTTTTAGCAAGATAGG
The DNA here is from genome assembly GCA_034002585.1 of Paludibacter sp. GTDB lineage: Bacteria > Bacteroidota > Bacteroidia > Bacteroidales > Paludibacteraceae > Paludibacter. The sequence goes on along the minus strand of JAVFAG010000139.1, from coordinate 5,144 downwards.
GAATATATCGATGCATCTCGCCGTATACCTCTATATTTTTTACAACTTCAATCCTGTAAGCTTTTAATCCACAATTCATATCGTGAAGCTTTAGTCCGGTTACTTTACGGGCCGTAGCATTGTAAATTTTTGATGGCAGGTTTTTCGTCAGTTTCGAATCGTGTCGTTTCTTTTTCCATCCCGAAACCAAATCGTACCCTTCATCGGTTATCATGCGATAGAGCTCGGGAATCTCGTCGGGACTATCCTGAAGGTCAGCATCCATGGTAATCACTACATCGCCTTTTGCAGCATTGAATCCACAATATAATGCCGGTGACTTACCGTAGTTATTTCTGAATTTGATGCCCCGTACCCGGTCCGATTTTCGACGAAGCTCCTCAATTACCTTCCATGAATCGTCGGTACTGCCATCATTAATAAAAATAAGCTCGTAATCGAACTGGTTTTTTTGCATTACCTGATCGATCCATTCGAATAACTTAGGCAGCGATTCGGCTTCGTTGTAAAGGGGGACTACTATGGATAACTGCATAATGAATATGTAAATCAATTGATAGTTGAATTATCCGGTTCTTCGTCGAACAATCCTCTTTTTTTGCTGACAATTCCTCCAATGATAAGTCCCAGGATTGCTCCGGAAAGTAAATTCACCCAAAGTGTCTGGAACGAGTAGGGAGCAGGCCTGAATTGTCTTTCCAGTTCTTCGTAATACTCCTCATCCATGTTCATGTTCAGGCTCTCGAGCAGAGACCGGTTTTGTTCCATTTGTCGAACCCCTTCTTCAAACAACTGTGGTAAAAAATCAGGATTGATGTAGGAGGTATAAATCATTTTAAATAATCCGGAGATGATACCTCCAAAGAAGAAGGTAAGCACGACAAAACTAACTACTTTCCAATAATTGATGTAACCATCGTTGTGTTGATCGCGAAATTGAAGAGCCAGTTTGTAAATTGCCCATATAATAATTGCTATCACCACGTAAGTGAGCAACATCAGGGCTGTAATGCGTGAGGCCGAAAACAGAAAATTCACCGAAAACAACAAACCCATATAGAGGCCGTTGCGCATGGTAATCTTAAAAATATCTGATTGCATACCTTAGTTTTTAATCGGGTACAAATTTACGAAAAAAACCGTATTTATCAAGCTGTTTTTTACGAATTAGTTAAATAATCGGACTAAACAGGCGGGCAAACGATTCTTTGATTTTTTGGCGGCGTTTTCTGTTGTTCCAGTCGGCAAAGCTTAGTGCTCTGCAATTCTGTATATCATCAATAAATAATTGTTTAAGTGTCATGGCCGTTTCTTTGTCGTAGATGAACGCATTGGCTTCAAAATTCTGGTTAAAGCTGCGTTCGTCAAGGTTTGCTGAGCCAACTATCGAAATGAAGTCGTCTGAAACAATGGCTTTACTGTGGAGAAAACCTTCTGTATACAGATACACCTTGACGCCGGCTTCCAGAATTTCGCCCATATAGCTAAAGGTGCAGGCATCCGAAAGACGCGAATCTGATCGTTCAGGAATCATCAGCCGTACATCGGTACCACTCAACGCAGCTGAAATTACAGCATTCAAAATGACATCATTGGGGACAAAATAAGGTGTGTGCATATACACATAGGTATCGGCACTGATGATGGCTCTGGCAAAGCCCTGCATAATGCTTTCCCAGTCGGTATCGGGGCCACTGCTCACTACCTGTACAACGTTTTCTTTAAACTTTTCAGGTGTGGGATAATATTTGGGATCTGTAATGAGTTTGCGTTCTACAAAATACCAATCGGTAAGAAACTGCGATTGAAGTCCATGTACGACGGCCCCTTCCATTCGAATAAAGGTATCGCGCCATTTGCCGAGGGTATTGCCAAACAGGTAACGGTCGGCAAAATTCAATCCGCCTGTAAAACCATATTTCCCATCCACAATTAAAATTTTCCGGTGATTGCGGAAGTTGATTTTGCTACGACGTAAACGCAGTCGAAGGGGCAGAAAAGGTCGTACATACACCCCTGCTTCCCGTAGCGATTTCAGGTAGTTACGGGTGAGTCCGAAACTTCCCAGGTAATCGTAAATCATTCGTACACGAACTCCTGATTGCGCTTTGCGAATCAGTAACTTACGCAGCTCGTTGGAAATACGGTCATCTTCAAAAATGAAAAATTCGATATGAATGTGTGATTTAGCGGCTTCCATGGCTTCGAACATAGCCCTGAAGGTATTTGTTCCATCCGAAAGAACCTCGATTTTATTGTATGCATAAGCAGCTGCATCACTGTTTTTATGGAGTAAACGGATCAGATTCAGGTGATTGCTGTGCGTTACAAAATCGGAATAGTCTTCGGGATGCAATTCGGTGGCAGGTGCCGGTGTGTTATGGCGTACACTTTTTTTAGAAATAATTTTTTGCTTGCGGTAGTTCTGTCCAATTACAAGATACAAAAACACACCAATAAAAGGTAAAAAAACCAGTACCATAATCCATGATAAAGATCGTACCGAATTGCGGTTTTCGAGCAGTATCACCGAAATGGAGCTGACTACCGTGTAAAGGTAAACTACCAATAATGATATAAATAGGATGGGACTCATTTACATCGAATCAAAACTTTTTAGATCTGTTCACATAATCAATCCATTGGTGTCCTTCAACGGTACACGAACGTTCTACCAAAACGCCTGTGGCAGGAGCTGCAACTCCATCTCCCAGTTCGACAGGCGAAATTTCCACATGGGCTTCATCCCACAAGCCACTACTGATGAAACTCTTCAGCAGTTGACTTCCTCCTTCGACCAAAACCGAATGAATATTTTTTTCAGACAGAATCTGCAGGATATTCCGAATCAAGCCATCATCAAATGGAAGTGTAATATATTCAAGTTTTTCTGAAGTTAACTTGTTGGTCTGCTCTGTAAATACCAATGTACGCACAGATTGATCCAGAAGATGGTAATTTTCAGGGATGCGACCGGTACGGTCGATAGTGATCCGCACCGGATTTTTCCCCGACCACCGCCGTACACTCAGGTTGGGATTATCCAACACTGCAGTATTGGTGCTCACCATAATAGCCTGATTCTGCGCCCTGTATTTATGGGTGAATTGTTTGGTAAGCAAATTCGAAATCAGCACAGGACCATCGCCGGGTTCCTTTCTGTTGGCATCGATAAATCCATCTCGTGTTTGTGCCCATTTCAGTAAAACAAAGGGACGGTTTTCCCGTTGCCAAATGAAAAATCGTTTATTCAACTCAACGCATTCCTTTTCAAGAACGCCCACCTCAACTTCGATTCCAGCCTCACGCATTAGTTGAATACCGCGCCCCGAAACTTTGGGATTTGGATCAAGGGTGCCAATTACAACCCGTGGAATTCCTGATGTAATAATCAGATTGGCACAGGGAGGTGTTTTCCCGAAATGTGAACATGGTTCCAGATTCACGTATAAAGTGGATTCGCGCAGCAGTTGTGTGTCGGTTACTGAGTTGATGGCATTGGGTTCGGCATGGGCTTCGCCGTACCGTTGATGATAGCCTTCTCCAATAATCTTATCGTTGTGTACTATCACCGAACCCACCATTGGATTGGGTGCTGTAAAGCCATTACCAATGCGGGCCAGTTGCAGGCATCGGTACATGTATTTCTCATCGTAAATCATTTTCATTATCTTTGCGGGCTATGAACAAGGCTCAACAACTTATCACCAACGAATTATGCGGCATCTATACCGAACAGGAACTTAAGTCGGTATCGAAGCTGTTGTTGTCGCACGTCACAGGACTCAGTTTTACTGGTTTAATCCTTAACAAAAATACTACTTTTTCTGATAATCAGTGGTATGATTTAAAAAAATTGCTGGACTTGCTTAAAACAGGAATGCCAGTCCAGTATGTATTGGGCGAAACTGAATTTTGCGGATTGAAATTGAACGTAGGTAAGGGGGTACTGATTCCGCGACCAGAAACAGAGGAATTAGTGGAATGGGCACTGGCTGAATTGCCTCCCAATGCTAATGTGCTCGATATTGGAACAGGAAGTGGTTGCATTGCAGTGGCTTTAAAGTCTATGCGGCCCGATTGCTCTGTTTGGGCCTTTGACCTTTCTCCCGAAGCCCTGAGTATAGCAATTGAAAATGCCCGTTTAAATCAAACTCAGGTGCATTTTTTTCAGGCTGATGTTCTGAAGGATACGCTTCCCGATCAAGCCTGGAACCTGATAATTAGTAATCCTCCATATATTCCCCGCTCTGAAAGCAGTGAAATGGAGGTAAGGGTAAAAGAATTTGAGCCTGAACTAGCCTTGTTTGTCCCCGATGGAGATCCTTTGCTGTTTTACCGCGTAATTGCGGAAAAAGCGTATGAATCACTGGCTCAGGATGGTGTGTTGATGTTCGAAATCCACCGCTCATTTGCCGATAAATGCGTACAGTTGATTACAGCTACAGGATTTCAGGATGTGCAGGTAAAAAAAGATTTGGCAGGCAACGAACGAATGATTCTTGCACGTAAAATTTAATACGGATTAAACCATTGACTGCTATTTTAGTCAGAAAATGCGTTGTATATTTTCAATAAATAAGTTTATTTTTAGATGGAAGTAGAAGATCAGGACCTGATCAATCGTTTAATGGCACCGACAACCCGTGCGTCGGCCTTCTCGGTAGTTGTGCGCACTTACCAGGAAAGGCTCTATTGGCACATCCGCAAGATGGTGCTTTCACACGAAGATGCCAACGATGTACTTCAGAATACTTTTATGAAAGCATGGAGTGGAATAGATGGTTTCAGGGGTGATGCACGTTTTTCTTCCTGGTTGTATCGTATTGCTACCAACGAAACACTCACTTTTCTCACCAATAAACGCATGCGAAATATTGCCAGTATGGAAGACGAAGAGCAGCTTTTACTCAATCAGTTGCATGCCGATAGCTTCTTTAATGGTGATGAAGCACAAATGAAACTACAGGAAGCCATTCTCGGTTTGCCCGAAAAGCAACGCCTTGTTTTTAACATGAAATATTTTGACAATCTGACCTATGATCAGATGGAGGAAATTCTGCAAACGTCGGTAGGTGCCCTAAAAGCCTCCTACCATCATGCAGTAAAAAAAATTGAAAAATTTCTGGAACAGGAAAACTAAA
>JAVFAG010000138.1:0-5534 GCA_034002585.1 Paludibacter sp. | reverse complement strand
TGAGATAGGCTTATACAATCTAACATCAAATTACGTGAAGTTAAACAGTTAAAAGAAACCGCCGTGTGCGAAAGCATGCACGGTGGTGTGAGAGGGCGGGGGAGTAATCCCCCTACCTACTCGATTAGTTTAGGTCATGATTTCTCAGTTAGCCTTACTTTCTTGTGGTTTATTAATGCTAACATAGAATGGACTTAATTTCTGAATCTGAGCGTATCTCCTTCACGATCCACATGAATTGTACTGCTTGTGTTTACAGTTCCTGACAGAATTGTTTTTGATAACTCATTAAGCACTAATCGCTGGATAGCTCGCTTCACCGGACGGGCACCATATTGCGGATCAAATCCTTCAGATGCAATAAAGTCCAATGCTTCGTCGCTAATTTCAAGACTGATTCCAGTGGTTCCCAGTAGTTTTTGAATCGATGCTATTTGCAGTTTTACGATGGCTTCAATCTGTTGTTTATTAAGCGGTGCAAACATAATAAGATCATCTACCCGGTTCAGAAACTCGGGACGAATGGTTTGCTTCAACAGTTCAACTACCTGATTGCGAGTGCGCTCCAAAATTTCTTCGTGATTCGCATCATTCATCTTTGTGAAATTTTCCCGAATCAACGAAGAGCCAATGTTGGAGGTCATGATGATAATGGTATTCTTGAAATTTACTGTTCGACCCTTGTTATCAGTTAACCGGCCATCGTCGAGTACCTGTAGAAGCACATTAAACACATCGGGATGTGCTTTTTCAATTTCATCAAAAAGAACTACAGAATAGGGCTTCCTACGAATAGCCTCTGTAAGCTGTCCACCCTCGTCATAACCCACATAGCCCGGAGGTGATCCTATTAAACGAGTCACTGAGAATTTCTCCTGGTATTCACTCATATCGATACGCGTCATCATATTTTCATCATCAAAGAGGTACCCGGCCAGTGCTTTTGCCAATTCGGTTTTACCAACACCTGTGGTTCCTAAAAAGATAAACGAACCAATTGGACGCTTGGGATCCTGAAGACCGGCACGGCTACGACGAACTGCATCGGCCACCGCAGTGATTGCCTCTTCCTGACCAACAACACGCTCGTGAAGCACCGTCTCAAGATTCAATAATTTTTCGCGCTCGCTCTGCATCATTTTTTGTACGGGAATTCCGGTCCAGCGACTCACAATTTCGGCAATGTCATCAGCCCCGACTTCCTCTTTAATTAAAGCATTACTTCCCTGAAGCTCGAATAACTGGCTCTGATATAAATTGATATCATTCTCCAGATTTTTGATTTTTCCATAACGCAATTCTGCCACCTTGCCGTAATTACCTTCGCGTTCAGCCCGGTCGGCTTCAAATTTGAATTGCTCAATATCAATTTTTGCCTGCTGAATACGGTCTATTACTTTCTTTTCCGACGACCATTTTTCCCGAATGATAGCACCTTCCGATTTCAGTTTTGAAATTTCTTCTTTCAGTTGATCCAGCTTTTTTGAATCATTTTCACGCTTTATAGCTTCACGTTCAATTTCCAATTGTTTAATAGTACGTTCAATTCCATCCAGTTCTTCAGGAACTGAATCCACTTCCAGTCTGAGTTTGGCAGCTGCCTCATCCATCAGGTCGATGGCTTTGTCGGGTAAAAACCGATCTGTAATGTAACGCTTTGATAGTTCAACAGAAGCTATTATGGCATCATCCTTAATTCGTACCTTGTGATGATTTTCGTAGCGTTCCTTTAATCCTCTTAAGATGGAAATAGTGCTGGGCACATCCGGTTCTTCCACCATAACAATCTGGAATCGACGTTCCAGCGCTTTGTCTTTTTCAAAATACTTCTGGTATTCGTTTAGGGTAGTTGCACCAATCGAACGTAATTCTCCCCTGGCCAACGCTGGTTTCAAAATATTTGCAGCATCCATGGCTCCATCGCTTTTACCGGCACCTACCAATGTGTGAATTTCATCTATGAAAAGTATGATTTCTCCATCGGCTTTAATTACTTCATTGACAACCGATTTAAGGCGCTCTTCAAACTCTCCTTTGTACATGGCACCAGCAATAAGGGCACCCATATCGAGCGAAAATATTTTTTTTGATTTCAGGTTCTCAGGTACATCGCCCCGCAGAATTCTGTGTGCTAATCCTTCTGCAATAGCCGTTTTTCCAGTTCCTGGTTCCCCAATCAGGATGGGGTTATTTTTAGTACGTCGACTTAAAATCTGAAGTACTCTTCGAATTTCATCATCGCGACCAATTACCGGATCGAGCTTGCCTGCACGGGCACGTTCATTCAGATTAATAGCGTATTTTGCTAATGCGCTTTCATTGTTTTGTTGTTGATTTGTGTTCATAGTTATATCTTTTTTAAACCGCTTAGTCCTTATCAAACCAACAACCATCCTGTTGTTTAAGTCAATTTGACATTATTCAACTTTGAATTACCTGTTTTGATGACAAATTGTCAATCTATGGAAGCACGATAAAATACTTTTGACTGTATTTCGTTTATTAATAGTAAGGTAAACCCGCAAAAACAATTCAGGAAATATTTCTTTAATTGATAAAAATTGCGTAAATTTGCACCCGTTTTAAAAACCGATTATCAAACAGATTATGTCAGAAAAAAAAATGAATTTATTGGCCGATTTTCCAGCGGTAAGCGCTCAGGAATGGATGGATAAAGTCACGGCCGATTTAAAAGGAGCTGATTTTAACAAGCGGCTGGTTTGGAAAACCAACGAAGGCTTTAACGTAATGCCTTTTTACCGTGCTGAGGACATTGAAAAGTACCCGACAACCGATGTGAAACCGGGTGGATTTCCGTATGTTCGTGGAACAAAGGCGAACAACGAATGGTTTGTACGTCAGAACATTGTTGTAACAGATGTAAAAGAGGCCAACAAAAAAGCCCTGGACATTCTGAATAAAGGCGTCAACTCGCTGGGATTCAAAGTGGATAAAAAAGCCATTAGTCCTGAATATATTGACGCATTGCTGGAAGGTATTAATCCCGAATGCGTGGAATTGAATTTCCAGACTTGTATACGACGTTCAGCCTATTTAATGGACTTGCTGGTTGATTATTATACAGCTAAGCAGTACGATATCCTTAAACTGGAAGGATCAGTTAACTTTGATCCAATGAACAGTATGCAGCTCAAAGGTAAAAAGCTGGCCAAAGAAGAGGTTATGGAAATGGCTAAGAAAATAGTTCTTTCGGCTGCCCGTCTCCCTTTTTACCGGGTAATCGGTGTAAATGCGGTGAGTCATAACAACGCAGGTGCATTTGCTGCTCAGGAACTGGGTTATGCGTTGGCATGGGGTAACGAATACCTCTCATCACTGATTGAACAAGGTGTTGATACATCATTGGCTGCCAAAAAAATCAAATTCAATTTTGGCGTTGGTGGAAATTATTTTATGGAAATTGCCAAATTCCGTGCTGCCAAATGGTTATGGGCACTTATCGTGGAAGCATATCAGCCGGCTTGCCGTCGCGAAAACTGCGAATTAACCCGCGAAGGAATTTGCTATTGCTCAATGAAAATGCGTTTACATGCCGAAACTTCTTCGTTTAATAAAACAATTTTCGACGCTCATGTAAATTTACTACGTACACAAACCGAAGCGATGAGTGCTTCCTTAGGTGGAGTTAACTCGCTCACGGTACTTCCGTTTGATGCTTCCTATTCGGCTGGTGATGAGTTTTCGGAACGAATTGCCCGTAATCAGCAATTGTTACTGAAAGAAGAATCGAATTTCGATAAAATTACCGATCCTGCCGGCGGTTCCTATTATATTGAAACATTAACCAAAGAACTGGCTGCTCAGGCCTGGAAGCTTTTCCTCGAAATTGAAGATAAAGGTGGTTTTTTTGCAGCTATAGAGGATGGATCAGTTCAGGCTGCTATCAAAGCTACTGCCGATAAGCGTCTGAAGGATGTTTCATCGCGTCGTGAAGTGTTACTGGGTACTAATCAGTTCCCTAATTTCAACGAAGTTTCGGGTAAACAGGCAGCTGTAGCTGCTGATTGCGGTTGTAATGATGGTGCTGCTAAACTTCCGGTGGTTCGCGCTGCACAGGAATTTGAAGCCCTGCGTTTTGCTACAGAAGCGGCAGCTAAACGTCCGAAAGTGTTTATGTTGACCATCGGTAATCTGGCAATGCGCCTTGCCCGTGCTCAGTTCTCGAGCAATTTCTTTGCATGTGCCGGATACGAAATTATAGATAATCTTGGCTTTAAAACAGTGGAAGAAGGAGTGGAAGCTGCACGGAAAGTGAATGCCGACATCATCGTTCTTTGTTCTTCAGATGATGAATATGCCGAATATGGCGTTCAGGCATTTAACCAGACTAAAGGTAAGGAAATCTTTGTTATTGCCGGAGCTCCTGCTTGCACCGATGACCTGAAAGCTGCCGGAGTGGAGCATTTCATCAATGTAAAAACCAATGTGCTTGAGTCGCTGAAAGGCTTCAATGCTTTGTTGAACATTTAAATTATTGATTACGATTATGAAGCCAAATTTCAAGAATATACAGATAAACGAATTCAGGGCCGCTCAGGTTGAGGTGCCTGCTGAATCAAGTTGGTTGACTCCGGAATTAATCCCGGTAAAACCGGTTTATACTAAAAACGATTTGGAAGGAATGCAGCACCTGAATTATGCTGCTGGTCTTCCTCCATATTTGCGTGGTCCTTATTCAGTTATGTACGCCATGCAACCCTGGACCATCCGTCAGTACGCTGGTTTCTCCACTGCCGAAGAATCGAATGCATTCTACCGTCGTAACCTGGCTGCCGGTCAGAAAGGTCTGTCGGTAGCGTTCGACTTAGCTACACACCGCGGTTACGATGCCGATCACGAACGTGTGGTAGGTGATGTGGGTAAAGCCGGTGTGTCGATTTGTTCGGTGGAAGATATGAAAGTGTTGTTCGATGGAATTCCATTGAATAAAATGTCGGTTTCGATGACCATGAACGGAGCCGTACTTCCTATTCTTGCTTTTTATATAAATGCAGGGATGGAGCAGGGTGCCAAACTCGAAGAAATGGCCGGAACTATCCAGAACGATATTCTCAAAGAATTTATGGTGCGAAATACCTATATTTATCCGCCCAAATTTTCGATGAAGATTATTGCTGATATCTTCGAATATACATCTAAGAACATGCCGAAGTTTAACTCGATTTCAATTTCGGGTTATCATATGCAGGAAGCAGGTGCAACTGCTGATATTGAGCTGGCCTATACGCTGGCCGATGGTCTGGAATACCTCCGCGCTGGTGTGAATGCCGGAATGGATATCGACTCTTTTGCTCCGCGTTTATCCTTCTTCTGGGCTATTGGGATGAACCACTTCATGGAAATTGCCAAGATGCGTGCAGCCCGTTTGCTCTGGGCGAAAATTGTTAAACAATTCAATCCGAAGAATCCAAAATCGCTGGCTTTGCGTACACACTCACAGACTTCGGGTTGGTCGCTTACCGAGCAGGATCCGTTCAACAATGTGGGACGTACCTGTATCGAAGCTATGGGAG
>JAVFAG010000137.1:0-5612 GCA_034002585.1 Paludibacter sp. | reverse complement strand
GTCGCAGTAATCCCATAGCAACCAGCATGATACCGGCAATAATGGTAGCAACTGCCAGACCGGTAATGCCAAATTCCTGAACAATACCATACACAATGACGATAAAAGCTCCGGTGGGTCCGCCAATTTGAACCCGGCTACCACCCAGAAAGGAGATGATAAATCCGGCGATAACTGCTGTATAAAGACCTTGTTCGGGCGAAACTCCGGATGCGATTCCAAAAGCAATGGCTAAAGGCAGGGCAACAATTCCTACGATAACGCCGGCCATCAGGTCTTTGAAAAACAATTCTTTGTTGTAGCTGCTCAGCGTTTCGAATAATTTGGGTTGAAAGTGCATGATTATACATTTTTTCGTATTGCCCCGCAAAGTTACGTTTTTTAATTGAAAATAGGAGGGGAACTCAACTTTTTTTTGCGTTAAACTGTTTACAGGGTTAAAAACAGAAACGAAATCCTTATCTTTGCAGGACATGCGTTCTTAACAATCTACACAAAAATTCCATTTATGTATAATCCATTTAATTATACCCGGCGTCGTTCGAACCAGATACAGGTAGGGAAGGTGCTTCTCGGTGGTGTTAATCCGGTTCGTGTGCAATCGATGGCCAACACCGATACCAATAATACAGAAGATTCAGTAGCACAATGTATCCGCATTGTGGAAGCCGGGGGCGAAATTGTGCGTTTTACCGCACAGGGAGTAAAAGAAGCTGAAAATCTTAAAAATATTCATGCGGCGCTTCGCGAAAAGGGCTTTGATGTGCCGCTGGTGGCCGATATTCACTTTGTGGCTCAGGCTGCCGATGTGGCGGCTCAGTATGTGGAAAAGGTACGTGTGAATCCTGGAAACTTTATCGGAATGATTCGCCGCGATTCTCCCGATTATACCGAAGAAGAGTATCAGGCTGAATATGCCAAAATTCGCGAACGCTTTACTCAATTGCTGAATATCTGCAAGCAACACGGTACCGCCATTCGTATCGGGGTGAACCACGGTTCTCTCAGCGAGCGGATGATGAACCGTTGGGGAGATACGCCCCGTGGCATGGTGGAGTCGTGCATGGAATTCCTGCAGGTGTGTATCGATGAGGATTTTCACAATGTGGTTATTTCGATGAAGGCTTCGAATACGCTATCGATGGTACATGCCGCCCGACTGCTGGTGCACGAAATGGATCAGCGCGATATGCATTTCCCGTTGCACCTGGGTGTTACCGAAGCGGGTGATGGCGAAGATGGTCGTATAAAATCGGCTGTTGGGATTGGCGCCATGCTGCAGGATGGTATTGGTGATACGGTTCGGGTATCCTTAAGTGAAGAACCTGAAGCTGAAATTCCGGTAGCCCGTCAACTTGTTGATTATATCAGTTCCAGAGTGAACCATACGCCTATTGAAGCAGAGCTGGCACCCTCGTTTACTCCTTTTGAGTATACGCGCCGAGCAACGAAGCCTGTAGGGATTATTGGTGGCGATCAGGTTCCTGTGGTCATTATGCCGCAGGATGGTGGATTTGCAACGATTCCCGATTTTCTTTTAAAAGATGGAAAAGTAACTGGCCAAAACGGAGAGGAATATCCTGTGTATTCTGTGAATAAGTTGGATGAATTACAAAGTGATTCGTCTTCGCTGAAATTTTTACGAATTAGTTATCCGGAACTTTCAGGTGAAGTGATAGCTTTGTTGCAAAAAAGGACCGATGTCGTTCTGTTGCTTTCATCCAAGCATGTGAATCCGGTTGGGGAAATGCGTGCCTTTTTCCACAGTTTACTGATTCATGGCATCGAGAGCCCTGTGGTGATGTGCCGAAGCTACAAAGTAAATGATATTCAGGAACTTCAGATTAAGGCGGCTGCCGATTTAGGTGTGCTTTTCCTGGACGGTTTTGGCGATGGCATACTGCTTGAACTGGTAAATGGCTATTCGTACATGAAACACCTGGGTGTGGAGGAAGTTAATTCAGTGGCTTTTGGAATATTACAGGCCAGTCGCGTTCGGGTTTCGAAAACGGAGTACATTTCCTGTCCAAGTTGTGGTCGTACGATGTTCCGCCTTCAAACAGTGATTGCCCGTGTGAAGGAAAAGACATCGCACCTGAAAGGTCTGAAAATTGCCATTATGGGATGTATAGTAAACGGTCCCGGCGAAATGGCCGATGCCGATTATGGCTATGTGGGCTTCGGTCGCGGTAAGGTGAGTCTCTATAAAAAGAAAGAGTGTATTGAAAAGGGAATCAACGAGGAAGAAGCGGTGGATCGGTTGATTGCGTTGATTAAAGAGAACGGAGACTGGACAGAGCAAGAATAAGAAATAAGGGGGAATCTGCATGGAGTTGCTGATTCATTAATTTTTAAATATTTTTTTATCATGAAGAAAGTTTTTTTGATTGTTGTTTTAATGGCCGCTACTGCGGGAGTGATGAATGCACAGGTTCAGGGAAAATCGCTGGGATTGCGGTTTGGAAACGCCGGTGAAATTTCGTATCAACATCCTTTGTCGGGTGCTACCCGGTTGGAAGTGGATTTGGGATTTGGCTCCTGGAGAGCCGGTGGTGTGTATTTAAATGGGATTTATCACTGGGTTAAGGATTTGTCTGCTTTACATCAGGGTTTTAACTGGTACTACGGTGTCGGTGCCGCAGCGGGTATTAATACCAATCTGTTTGCAGCCGGAGTAGTTGGAAACATCGGTATTGAGTACAACTTTGATTTCCCCTTGCAGTTGTCTCTCGATTGGCGACCTGGTTTGTATGTTCTGCCCTCAGTTGGGTTAGGCTGGGACGGTGTGGCGCTTTCAGCACGCTGGAGATTCTAAAAAAGATACAGGCAAAAAAAACACTTCGAAAAGGATATCCTTTTCGAAGTGTTTTTTTGTTTGTTTAAATGCCGGTTTTACATCTCTTAGTCCTATCATTGGGTTTTGCCGGTACAAGTGATTTACTGCAAAACTGCAACCGCTTTTTCCACTGCTTTCTGTATTCCGGCTGCATTTTTACCACCTGCCGAAGCAAAGAAGGGTTGTCCGCCGCCGCCGCCCTGTATTTCTTTCGCTGCTTCGCGTGCGATGTTTACCGCATTTAATCCTTTTTCTACCAAATCGTCGCTGAGTAAGACAGTGAGCGATGGTTTGCCATCGTGAACACATCCGGCCACAAAGAACAGTCCCTGGTTTTGGATGTTCCGAATCTGGAACGCCAGTGTTTTTACCTGATCGACCGAAAGACTGCCTTCGAAACGAATTACTTTTACCTCGTTCACCATCGAGGCTTTAATTTCTTTGGCCTGACTGAGCAGTTGGTCACGCAGTGCCAGAATCTTTTCAAAACTCATGGCTTCCACTTGTTTTTTCAGGGAAGAGGCTTCTTCGGTTATCTTCTTTACTGCATTTACCACATCTGGGGTCTGACCAAGTAATTCCCTGGCCTGCGCAACGATGTCTTCCTGCTGGTTTAAATATTCTTCAACAGCCTGGCCTGTAATTGCTTCAAGTCGACGAATACCTGCTGCAATCGAACTTTCAGAAATAATTTTCACCATCCCGATTTGTCCGGTCGATTCCACGTGGGTGCCTCCACACAGTTCGGTGGAAGTGCCAAACTGGATCACGCGTACGGTCTCTCCGTATTTCTCGCCAAACAAAGCCATGGCTCCCATGGCCTGAGCCTGTGCAATCGGAGTTTCGCGCATTTCGTTACGCTGATGGTCTTCACGAATTTTCCGGTTGGCAATGGCTTCTACCGCACGAATTTCCTCGCGGGTCATTTTTTGAAAATGGGAGAAGTCGAAACGAAGGCTTTCGGGACTCACATAAGAACCTTTTTGTTCCACATGCGTGCCCAGCACTTCGCGTAAGGCTTCGTGCAACAGGTGAGTTGCAGTGTGGTTGTTGCAGGTGGACTGGCGGTTCAACGTATTAATCGTGGCGGTAAATGTCTCAGATGGATCGGCCGGCAATTGCTTACAAAGATGAACCGACAGGTTATTTTCTTTTTTCGTGTCGAAAATGGCAATTGTTTCAGTACCATTACTCAGTGTTCCGCTGTCACCAACCTGTCCGCCCATCTCGGCATAAAAGGGAGTGGCAGATAGTACAAGCTGATAGTATTCCTGATTTTTTTGTTTCACCTTGCGGTAACGCAGGATGGATGTTTCACATGAAGTTAGGTCATATCCCACAAAAGTGCTGTCGCCTTCGCGAATAATCACCCAGTCGCCGGTTTCAACTGCGGCGGCATTGCGGGCACGTTCCTTTTGCTTCTGCATTTCTGCATTGAAATCGTCAATATTTACGGTAAATCCGTGCTCGCGGGCAATCAACTCTGTAAGGTCGAGCGGGAAGCCAAAAGTATCGTACAGTGTAAAGGCATCTTTACCGGCAATTTGGTTGGCAGGAGTCTGGTGGAGGTCTTTCCAGGAAGCCTCGTTATCCTTGCCGGAAGTTTCGTTTTTATTTCCGGAAGCATCTTCCATCACTTTTTCCAGCAAACGAATACCCGTTTCAAGTGTACGCAGGAACGAATCTTCTTCTTCCTTCACCACTTTTTCAATCAGCACCTGTTGTGCCGGTAATTCGGGATACGCCTGTCCCATCACTTTTACCAAAACAGGAATAAGCTGGTACATAAACGCCTGACGTTGGCCGAGGAAGGTGTAGCCGTAGCGAACTGCTCGGCGCAAAATACGGCGAATCACATAACCAGCTTTGGCATTTGAAGGCAATTGTCCGTCGGTAATCGAAAATGAAATGGTACGGATATGGTCGGCAATAACACGCATGGCCACATCGGTTTTCTCATTGCTTCCGTACTTAATTCCACACAGAGTAGCAATTTCCTGAATAATGGGCTGGAAAATATCGGTATCGTAGTTCGACTGTTTACCCTGAATAGCCATGCAAAGCCGCTCAAAGCCCATCCCGGTGTCGATTACCTTAGCAGGCAGCGACTCGAGCGAACCATCGGCCTTACGGTTGTACTGCATGAATACATTGTTCCAGATTTCGATAACCTGGGGATGACTGCCGTTTACCAGGGTCAGTCCGTCGATTTTTGCACGGTCATCATCGTGACGGATGTCAATGTGGATTTCCGAGCAGGGTCCGCAGGGTCCGGTATCGCCCATTTCCCAGAAATTATCTTTTTTATTGCCGTTGATGATGCGGTTGGCCGGCAGAAATTGTTCCCAGATAGCAGCTGCTTCGTCGTCGCGCTGTAAACCTTCGGCTGGTGAACCTTCGAAAACGGTCACATACAGCCGGTCTTTATCCAGTTTCAACACATCGGTAAGGTATTCCCAGGCCCATTCAATGGCTTCTTTTTTAAAATAATCGCCAAACGACCAGTTACCGAGCATCTCGAACATGGTGTGGTGGTAGGTGTCGTGACCCACTTCTTCAAGGTCGTTGTGCTTACCACTTACCCGCAGGCATTTCTGCGAATCGGCCACCCGGGGGTATTTCACCGGGTCGTTGCCGAGTATAATGTTCTTAAACTGATTCATGCCCGCATTGGTAAACATCAGGGTAGGGTCATCCTTAATAACCATGGGGGCAGAAGGTACAATTTTATGATCTTTGGAAGCAAAAAAATCGAGAAACGATTGGCGTATTTCCT
>JAVFAG010000136.1:0-5775 GCA_034002585.1 Paludibacter sp. | reverse complement strand
AGTTGCTTTCGTATCCACGCATTGCAATGTATTCGGTTCCATACGAAGTATATGCCGACATGCCATCACCCCCCATATTGTATGACTCGTAAGGAGAACGGGCATTTTCGTTGTAATGTCCCAGGTAGCCAAACATTACGCGGGTCATCAGGATAAATTTCTCGTCGAGCGTTAGCGGTGTAAAGGTTTTTGCCTGGAAGGTCCATTTATGGTACTCAATCCATTTATACCGTTCCTGGCTGGTCATAGCAGGATTGGTATAGTCTTTTCCGTTTAGTGCCGAATAGGGTGGTGTGATTTTCAATCCCAGGGAGAAGGAAGAACCGCGACGGGTAAAAATCGGATTAAAGATAGAGTTCCGACTCAGGGTCAGGTTCAAACTGAAGTTATTGTAGTTTCCATCGGTAAGCGGTGGCAGGTATTGCCAGTCGCTGAGCATAAAGCGCTGAAAAGAAAGTTCGCCGTAGAACGAGAAATAATCATCGGGCCAGTTAAGGCGCTTTCCGTATCCCAGCGATGCTCCCAGAGTACGCATGTAGCGGTTGGGGTCGGTTTCGTTCTGATACATGGCCTGGTAAGCGCTACTGTAATCCTGTCCGTATCCGCCGCCATAGCCACCACCGTATCCGCCGCCATAACCTCCGTATCCTCCGTATCCACCATAACCACCATATCCTCCGTAACCACTGTAGGGATTGCTGTAGAAGCTCGACATACTTTCCCAGAAATGATCGCTCACCCCGGTTTGTGCTGCATAATAAATGGATGCAGAAAGTGAGTTGGGACGTTTGCCGCCGAGCCATGGCTCCAGGAAAGACGCGCTGAACGATGAGTAGGATTGTCCATTGGTACGTGCATTAATCGAGAAGGTCTGACCTTCCCCCTGGGGAACAATTCGATAGGTGTCGGGTTTGAATAAATTCTGAATCGCAAAGTTCGAGAACTTCAGACCGATGGTACCTACAATACCGGTGGCACCCCATCCTGCCGAAAATTCTACCTGGTCGCTTCCCTTGGTTTCCAGTTCGTAGCTGATATCCACCGTTCCGTTTTCCGGATCAGGTTGTACATCAGGGCGAATCTTTTCCGGGTCGAAATGCCCCATACCAGCCAATTCGCGGTAGGTTCGCATAATGTCGGACTGGCTGTACAGCTGTCCGGGTTTGGTGTATAACTCGCGGCGAACAACATGCTCATAAACACGGGTGTTTCCTTTGATGTTTACCTGGTTAATGGTAGCCTGCTTACCTTCGTAAACGCGCATTTCAAAATCAATGGAGTCGTTTTCAATGAATACCTCCACCGGGTCGATATTGGAGAAAAGATAACCCCTATCCTGATACAATTTACTAACTGCATCACCTTCATCGGTTTGCAAACGCTCCGTCAGGTGTTTGTAGTTGTACACGTCTCCTTTTTTGATATTCAATACTTGTGAAAGGTATTCGTGAGGGTAAATGGTGTTGCCAATCCACTTGATATCTCTGAAATAATATTTAGTTCCTTCATCAATGGTAAGGTAAACTGCCACTTGTTTCTCGTCCAGTTGTACCACACTATCAGTCACGATATAGGCATCGCGGTAACCAATTTCGTTGTACTTGTCAATCAGGGCCTGTTTATCTTTTTCAAATTCTTCGCGTACGAATTTCTTGGTGCGGAAGAAGTTTCGCCAGTTATTGTCGTTGGTCTTCTTCATGGCTTTGTTAATCTGATTAAACGACAAAGCTTTATTACCGGTCACAACAATTTTGCCTACTTTGGTTTTAACTTTTTTATCCACCTCGATATCCACAATCACATGACCTGCTTTTTCAGGGTCGTTGCGTTGGTACACATTGGCATCCACGTTGGCAAAACCTTTTTCCTCCAGGTAGCTTTTGATTACTTTTACTGCCCGGTCCGAAATATTGGGGGTAATCTGATTGCCCTCTACAATACCCAGTCGTTCCTTGAGCTCATCGATTTCACCTTTTTTGAGGCCGTTGTAATTGATTTTCGAAACCTGAGGCCGTTGTTTTAACTGAATGTGTAACCATATCTTGCCAGCTTCTATCTTTTTTGCAAATATCTTTACGTCCGAAAACAGGCCTTGTTTCCAGAATCGGCGCACCACATCGGTGATAGCTTCACCGGGGACGGTAATTATATCGCCTACAGCAAGGCCGGAAAAACCAATCAGCACGAAATCCTCGTAGTTATCGGCACCTGAAATTGAAATTTCAGCAATTTCCAGTTTTTGAGGAGCTGCACCGTAATCAATTTCCGGAAAAGGGATTGAGTCGGAAGGAATTGTTTCCTGTGCGATTGAATATTGAAAAAACAAACTCAGGAGAACAATGAGAAACGTTGGGTGGTGATGCATATAGAATGAATAAACGCTTTAATACTAGTTATTTGCCAAACCTCCGGTTGCGCGATTGAAACGAGAGAATCGCCTTGTAAAATTCTTCCTCTCTGAACTCGGGCCAATGGATGCAGGTGAAGTACAGTTCGCAATAGGCGATTTGCCAGAGCAAAAAATTGCTGATGCGGATTTCGCCACTGGTACGTATCAATAAGTCGGGATCGGGAATGTTGCGGGTAGTCATATACGAAGAAATCACCTCGTCGGTAATGTCTTCCGGATTTAAACGTCCTTCTTTTGCGTCGAGGGCAATTCGCTGCGTTGCATTCCTGATTTCCCAGCGCGAGGAGTAACTGAGTGCCAGAACCAGACTCATTCCTGTGTTGCCGGCAGTTTGTGCCAGACAATCACTTAGTTTCCTACGGGTTTTCTCCGGCAAACGGTTCGTATCGCCAATGGTAAGCAGTCGAATGTTGTTTTTTTGCAGGGTAGGTGTTTCCCGTTCGATGGCATCGATGAGTAAATCCATCAGTGCATCAATCTCTTCAGCCGGTCGTCCCCAGTTTTCTGTTGAAAAAGCGTAGAGGGTAAGATACCTGATGCCCAGCTCTGCAGCCGATTCGGTAACAGCGCGTACCGACTCTACACCATTTTTGTGGCCGAACACACGAGGCTGTCCCTGTTCTTTTGCCCATCGGCCGTTTCCATCCATGATGATGGCCACATGCGCAGGCAATCGGGTTAAATCAATACTTTCTTTGTTCGACGACATTGTGTTATTTAAAGTTCTCACTGATAATTCTGACATTTGCAGTTGCGTTGCGTCAGGCCTATACTTATACCGACACTCAAACTTCCTGAGTTATCGTTGTTCAGCCAGTTACTCCCGTTCAGCTGCAAAGGATTGTCCATTTCAGGCCTTCCCTCTATTCGGTCCGAACCAGCAAAAAGCCGGTGCGTCCACTGAACATTCAGGTGTAGCCTGGGCGATAACCGCACTTTCATCCCCATTCCAAAAGGAAGGGTGAAACCCCACCTCTCGTTTGTTGCCTGCGGATACAACACACCGCCGATGCCTGCAAACAGATAAGGCGTGATATTGCTGCTGTACATCACGTGTTCCAAATAGCCGTAATCAAAAAAATTAAAGGCCATTGTCACATCGAATAAACTCAGCGATTGGTTTACCTGCATGGTTTCGGGGAATAATCCCGGAAAATAGCTGGCATACGAACCGACAGCACTGGTTTGATGATAATCGGCATGCAACGCTAAGCGCTGATTGAAAATATACCGGAGTGTCAAACCAACATCCTGTTGCATACCTGCCAATACCGCCTTATTGGCATCGCCTGAGAAATACGAGCCTCCACCGTAAAAACCGGCTTCGGTAGTGTAAATCATTTGTGCCGGAGCAGTAATTCTGCTCAGAACAACGATGGCCAGCAGTACTATAGACCTGAAAAAATGCACCATTGTTAAACTTTAAATTGAATATCAGAAAGTATTAACGGCATTCTTTTCATTTAAGTATCCAACCGGAACGCAAAGCAGCAACAAAAGTAATGATTATCTTTCAATGTGAAAAGATTAACTGGTTTGCAAGGGTTTAATTTAACAATTTATTGCATAAGCACTGTATTGGTTACATTCCACCGTTGGCGGGTTCCAGCATCAGCAGTGATTCGTTCTCAAGTTCAGTCATTTTCAGCTGCAATTCGGGGGTAGTGTCGTCGTACCCGCACAAATGAAGAATACCATGAATAATCACCCGGTGAAGCTCTTTGTCGAAACTACACTTGTATTGCAAAGCGTTTGTTTCCACTGTATCCAAACTTATATAAATATCGCCCGAGATGACTTTCCCTGTTGAATAATCGAAGGTAATGATGTCGGTGTAGTAATCGTGTTGCAGGTATTGCCGGTTGACCTCCAGGATTTTTGCATCGTCGCAAAACAAGTAAGCTATATCACCGGCTGTTTTGCCATGCTGTGCTGCTACCTGTTGAATCCAGCTTCGCACCTGCGACAGATTGATAGCCGGTAAATCTGTATTTTCGTTTAGAAATTGTATCATATGATTTTTTAGAAAAAGAACAGGTAACCGATAACTATGGCAGCAATAACCCCGGCTAAATCGGCAATCAGCCCGCATCCCAACGCATAGCGGGAATTTTTGATACCTACCGAACCAAAATAAACAGCCAAAACGTAAAAAGTAGTTTCGGTAGAACCCTGAATAATGCTTGAAAGACGTCCTACAAACGAATCAGCACCGAAGGTTTTCATCGCATCGATCATCATACCCCGGGCTCCGCTGCCGCTCAGGGGTTTCATGATAGCAGTTGGCAGAGCATCGGTAAAGTCGGAATTAATACCTGTTAGTTCCACTAAGGCCCGAATGCCGTCCACTATCATTGTCATAGCACCCGAAACCCGAAACAATCCTATCGCCACCAGTATGCCAATCATATAGGGAATAATGCCAATCGCTACATTGAATCCTTCTTTGGCGCCTTCGATAAATGCCTCAAAAACATTGATTTTTCGAACCATGGCCATCACCACAAAGGAAACGATAATGGACATCAGTATAAAAGCAGCCGAAAAATTCGACCATAGCGCCATTTCTTCCCGGGGCAGTTGGCTGATCAGGTGCATAAGTCCGAGTATTCCTACAGTCAACCCTGCCAGAGTAATCATAATCGCCCGCTGAAAAAGATTGATTTTTTGCACGATAGCTACCGAAACCAGTCCGGCGATAGTGGAGAAAAACGTAGCCAGCAGGATAGGGAGAAACACATCGGAAGGGTTTGCAGCTCCCATTTGTGCCCTGTAAACCATTATGTTAATGGGGATAATCGTAAGTCCTGATGTGTTCAGTACCAAAAACATTATCATCGGGTTCGATGCTTTTTCTTTATCCGGATTAATATCCTGAAGTTCTTTCATCGCCTTGAGGCCCATGGGCGTAGCGGCATTGTCGAGCCCCAGCATATTAGCCGAAATATTCATGAAAATACTCCCCATGGCCGGATGATTTTTTGGGATGTCGGGAAAAATCTTCGAAAAGAAAGGAGCGACCAGTCGTGAAAAAAAAGCAATTACCCCACCTTTTTCGCCTATCTTCATAATCCCCAGCCAAAGCGATAAAACGCCAGTTAAACCCAGTGAAATTTCAAAACCGGTTTTTGCAGAATCGAAGGTAGAATTGAGTAAATCGGTGAATAGCGTCATGTTTCCGTTCACCAGCCACTGAAAACAGGCAATGACAAAGGCAATCAGCAGAAATCCTATCCAGATGTAGTTTAGAATCATAGGGGCACTTTTTGTTATCCGGTGGACAAAGGTACGCGAAAATTTCAGAAAATTGAGCGGATGGGTTAAACCTTTTTTGCTTTCACTGGTCCAAAGAAGGGTGTTTTTTT
>JAVFAG010000135.1:0-5784 GCA_034002585.1 Paludibacter sp. | reverse complement strand
TCGCGCCATTCCCATTCGTTGATACGGTCGACAATAATTTCCCGTTTCAGCGAAGCACCCCATTTCAGGGTGTGATTCAGGCCATTGAACTCACCACTGTGGGTAAGGTCCAGAACCGTTGCATTCAGCTGATTACGGGCATGTTCGTGGTACTTGCCGATACCCAGGGTAGCACCCTTCCTGTTCGATTCCTGCAAGTCCATTTTTACTTCACTCAGAATATATTCGCCCAGTATATCGTAATTTTCGCTTTCGTTGGTACCAAAGCCCGATGCCAGCAGGCTCAGACGAAGGTTTTGCTGCGGACGGTAATGATAACTCAGTGCTCCGAAACCGGTGCGAAACACATCCTGTTCCTGGCCTTCGAAATAAACCGTGAAATTACGTCCCATAAAGTAGGTGCCGAAATTGGTGGAGCGTGATTCGGGCCTGAAATTAAACAGATTTTGCGAAAAATTGGTAAGCAGAGTCAGTTCCGATTTTTCATTCAGCTTATACGTGAAATATCCCTGGTAATCGATGAATGACGGATTGTACTCTCCTTCGGTTTCCAGCGATCCGAGAAGATAAGAGGAGGTTTTGTACCTAACGCCGTGTAATTGGGTAAAACGATTGCTGGAAGTTCCCAGGTAAGCTGTTGCTCCCAAAAGACTCACCGAAGCCGAAGTTTCCGTTTTCGTTGGTTTTTTGTAGGTAATATCGAGCACCGACGACATTTTATCACCAAATTCGGCATTGAAAGCGCCCGATGAGAAGCCTACTTTTTCCACCATATCCTGATTGATAAAACTCAGTCCTTCCTGCTGACCCGAACGAATAAGCAGCGGACGATAAATCTCAATTCCATTTACATACACCAGGTTTTCGTCGAAACTACCACCGCGTACGTTGTACTGCGAGCTAAGTTCGTTGTTGGAAGTTACACCGGTGAATGTGATCAACAGCGATTCGAAGTTTCCGGCCGTATTTGGCATCTGACGGTACTTCGAAGGGTCGATAAACGACATGGAAGAAGTCTGTCGGCGTTGTGCCACCACTTCCAGATCCTTCATTTCCTGACTGGTGGGCTGCATCACCACCGAAATCTGAATTACCTGTTTGTTGGGAATAATAGTATGACGAATGGTTTCGTAGCCCAGCATCGAATACACAATAACGATGGAGTCTCGTTTGGTTGCCGTCAGTTCATAGTAACCATTTGCATTGGTTGTAGTGCCGGTTTGAGTGTTTCCGAAATATACATTGGCCAATTCAATTCCACGATTCGATGGGTCGATAACATAGCCATACACCCTGAAACGTTCCTCTGTCGATTGTTGATTACCGTACAGAAAAAGCGATAGACCGAGAAACAGGATGGATAGAAAAAAACGCGTCATTCAGTAGTTGGATGTTGTATATACTTTTTCCAAAACGGAAAATGTGGCTCTTTATTACGTTTCAGAAGAAAAACAAACTTACCCCGATAATACTGATGATGGCACCGATGACGTGATGTGGGGTGATTTTCTCCTTGAACATAATAGCCGAAGGGATGATGATAAACACTGGAACCAGGGCCATAAAGGTGGAGGCTATACCTGTTTGTGTATGCTGAATGGCAAAAAGAGAAAGTGTTATGCCGATAAAAGGACCGAAAATAGCACCAATAGACACCGATTGCACACCCTTTTTATTTTTCAGCGCATCGATGATAGAAGGCCAGCGGCGCAGAGCAGTAATAAGCAGTATAAAACCGATGAGTCCGAATAATATTCTGATTTGCGTTGCAGCAACCGCATCGTAGTCCCCCAGTCCTTTTTTACTCAAAATGAGTCCGACAGCCTGCCCGAGCGCACCACCAAAGGCAAACAGCAGCCCTTTTGCCGGTGCTTTTATTTTCAGCCGTCGGTCGGCAATGGCGATAACAATACCGGTGATACTGATGATAATAGCAAGAATGCTTTTCGGAGCCAGCTTTTCATCCAGGAAAAACCAACCGATAGTAGCCGTCATCATCGGCACCGAGCTCATGATAAGTGTCGAAGTACGTGACCCGATAATCAGATAGGACTTAAACAAAAACAAATCGCCGAGGAACAGCCCGACTACCCCCGAGAGTCCCAGCCAGAACCACTGATTTGCTGTAGCGTCGGTAGGGATGAAGCCGTTCCCGGTAATAAGCAGTGTAAGTCCCAGAAGCACAAAGGCCCACACCAGCCGGATAATATTCACCGACAGCGACCCGATTTGCCGTCCGGCCTTTTCAAAAAACAACGCACTCAGGGTCCAGCATACCGCCACACCAATCGCAGCAATTTCGCCAATATAGTTCATGTGATACTGATTAAAGATGAGCTCCGGAAAGGAAGCGTGCAAAGGTAATATTTTTTAGGATTTTTGGAAGAAGAAAAGAATATTTTTTGAATTTTTCTTCAGGGAAGGGTAGGGTAGTTCCTCAATTTTTGCAATTCAACAAATGTGCGGATGATTGTCAGACTCATTTTAATTGCAATAGAAGATCGAAGAATTGAAGATAGCATTGCAACTCCTTCTTCAGTAAAAGCTAATGGTTTTGAACCTCCGAAATGACTTATGGATGGTGTCACAAATTGTGATACCATAGTGCTTATTTGTACGTTAGTTAGCTCAAACAGAAAAATCCGCCGGAAATCTTTCATATTTTCTTTTAACTTCTTGTTTTACAATGCATTTATCGGAATTTTCGAGCACAACATAACACGCATATCGGCTCAGTGTATAGTCGATAATCTCTCGTTTTGCACCTGATCCTATGTTGACCATTTCGTTGGTGTCAACGATATGGTCCTTTGTAGACTGCTACAATGCTACACTGAGTTTTACTTCCGGACTAGGCGTTGCAATCGATTTTGTCGGGAAAGATACCATTTCCGAAGAACCAGCATTATTAAGATATGCTACTGATATATTACATCCAGATGGGTATTTTATTCCGGACTTCCTCGAAGCGTATGATATGGTGATAGAAGTGTTCAGAACTAACGATGATATAGACACCATTGCCTATATTCCCAATGCTGTTTTACGTGAAGCAGAACAAAAGATTCGAGCGGCATTTGAATTGCAGGATTACGATGAAGTGTATAACGTGTTTTATAATGCTTTTAAGTTTAGGCCAATAACAGGAGCTGAATATCGAGAATTGAAATTGCAGGGATTGCAGTAAAAAAAAAGAAAACCGGAGCAGTGATGTTCCGGTTTTTTGATGGGGAAATTTCGACCGCCAAGGGCGATGGGTGAAACTCCATGCACTTCGTGACAGGGAGTTAAAATAACAAAGTGTCGGAATAAATCAAAGTCTCAATTCAATAATCCTTGATGCACCGAACAGAGAACCCGTAAGCGCGGCGGTTGTAGTACATGTAGGCATTGCCACCGTCGAAGAGCAGGCTCTGCGTGTCCTTTCCACTCACAGTAACTGACCAATAGAAGCCGAATGAGTCTAATTTGAGCCAACCACTGCTGTAGTTTCGGCTGCCCGCCACAGGCAATTTCAGCGGCGATGCAAATGCGCCAGCAGAAGAATAGCTGCTCCAATATGCACGTTCTGCTTCCCATTCCGCTGCTGTAGGTACCCTGAATCCTTCCGGACAAGGGTTGTTAATACCGTTTTCGCCTTGCCACAAGTTGTTGTTTTGTGGGCTGCGCCAGTCGTAGTTTCCACTGCTAACGGTGATGAAATTACCATGACCGGGTGTATCACTACTGCTTAATGAAGAGGTAGTTTGCGAGCTACGTTTTTCATGTCCGTCTGTTCCGCGTCCCCATTGGTACAAATCTCCATAAGCTTGATCATCGGTACTGGAAGTAGCAACACGACTTGCCCCCAGGTTTCTGTCCATCCAAACTTTGCCCGTAGGACTTGTAATAGTACTTGTTGTTAAAACTGATCTTGTTCTAAAACTTACTTGATTACCATAAGCAGTCCCGGCACTATTAGTAGCATACGCACGCACATAATAAGTTGTTACAGCACTTAATCCTGTTATTGAACTTGTAAATAGCCCTGTGCCTGAACCATCACTTGTCTTTGTACTTAAATCGATAGTAGGGTCTTGTGTTGTGCTCCACACTACGCCTCTTGAAGTAATCTCAGCTCCTCCATCATGCGTTATTATTCCGCCAGATTTAGCTGTGCTTGTTGACATTTCTGAAATTTCAATTGTAGAAAGTTCTGGCAATCCAATTGAAGAATTAAAAATATGCTCGTTCCCATATGCTGTACCACGTGAATTAGTTGCGTATGCTCTAACGTAGTATTGAGTTCCTGATTTTAAATTAGAAAGTGTGCTTGTATAACTTCCTTTCCCATTCCCGTTTACAGTTTTACTGTTATTAACGGTAGGATTTGGCGATGTGCTCCAACACACACCTCTTGCCATTACAGTTTCTCCTCCATCATGCGAAATCTCTCCACCTGAAATTGCTGTATATGAAGTAATTGAATTTATAGCAGCAGTTATTACTTCTGGTATTGATGATTGTGTTCTAAATTCTCTTTCATTGCCATACGCTGTCCCATTTGAGTTGGTTGCATATGCTTTTATATAATATAAAGTGCCAGTTTTCAAGCCCGTTAGTGTGGTGATGAAATTCCCACTTCCAGAACCATCAACAGTAATACTATCATTTAATGTGGGATTTGGGGAAGTGCTCCAACAAACTCCACGTGCAGTTATTGGGGTTCCTCCATCAATAGAGATTGTGCCTCCTGTAACTGCTGAAGTAGTCGTGATTGATGTCACAGGAGATGTAGTGACCTCAGATAACGAAAGTGGCATAGTCGTGAATGTTTCCTGCAACCCATATGAAGTGCCTTTTTTGTTGGTTGCATAAGCCCGCAAATAGTAAGTGGTGCCAGGAATTAAGCTATCTATTGAGCTTTCAAATGTTCCAGTTCCGGCAGCATCAACCGTTTTTGAACCATTAATGTCCGGATTAGGAGAAGTACTCCAACAAGCTCCACGAGCTGTTACTACATAACCACCGTCCCCAGTAATTAAACCACCACTTTGAGCTGAATAATAAGATATTGATGATACTTTTGTTGTGCTTACTACTGGTAAAAGTGCTGGGTCGACTTCTTTTTCACAACTAATCAGGAGAGTTGAAACAATGATTAGTACTGGATACAAAATAGATTTTCTCATAATTATACAGTAAAAATTGATTATAAACGCAAAGTTATTAAATTTTCTCAAACAAAACCTAATTACTCCCAAAAATTACATAATCAAAATTTCCTATTGTCGCTGAACCTGAGTTAGTTCATAGCTGTACCCTGAAAGTATTGTATCCTTTTGATGTGACTACAGCATGTACATTATCAGTTGTTGGCTGTATCATAACCTGATAAACAGACCCTGCACTATGCGGAACATCATAGATGCCAGTAGCTGTATAGCTGGCGTTTGAAGTATTTTTCTTAGCACCCCAGTAGTTGGTATGTCCGCCAGTACTGGAAATACTTCCGCTTGCAAAAACACCGGGCATATTAGTTGTTCCTTTGATTTCTAAGCCGTGAGAACTGGATAGATAGAAGTACAGTATATTGCTCCAAAAGGAATACAGTCCGTTATTTCCAATTTTGGTTTGATTGACATAACCTGTTGCCTGAATGTAGTACGATTGAATACCTCCTTCGATTGATGCCGTGTTGACCGGAACCAATGGAAGTAGAGGCGAACTCATTGAATATGCATGTAGATTTAAAGTTTAGCATCTGATGTGCTTTTTGACCATTTCGTTCATTTCAACAAATTG
>JAVFAG010000134.1:0-5786 GCA_034002585.1 Paludibacter sp. | reverse complement strand
GCGGGACCCATCGAACGGGCAACGCACCTGTTGCCTCAATTTACCGTAAAGCGGAAATTCGATTACGAGCTGGCTGTCGATGGTATGCGCCTTATCCTGTGGGGATTTTTTAAGAAGCTGGTGGTAGCCGATACCAGTGCCGTGCTGGTGAATCAGATTTTCGGAACCTACGAACAGCAAAGCGGCGCGGTATTGGTATTGGGCGCTGTTTTCTTTAGTTTTCAGATTTACGGCGATTTTTCGGGTTATTCCGATATTGCCATCGGTACCGCCCGTCTTTTTGGGATACGCCTGATGCGCAATTTCAACCTGCCTTATTTCGCCAGAGATATCGCTGAATTCTGGCGCGGATGGCATATCTCGCTCACTACCTGGTTTCGCGATTATGTCTACATCCCGCTGGGAGGGAGTCGGCTCGGGCGATGGATAACGCTGCGGAATACGCTCATTGTGTTTCTGGTGAGTGGTTTCTGGCACGGTGCCAACTGGACCTTTATAGCCTGGGGAGTGTATCATGCGTTGTTGTTTATTCCGCTGATGCTGTTCAACATCAACCGCCGTCATCTCGATATCGGGCATTCGATACGTGCCGATTCGACGCTGCGATCGAACCTGTTGCGGCTAATCACTTTTGTGCTTGTAGCCATCGGTTGGGTATTTTTCCGTTCAGCGACCGTGACCGATGCCTTTGCCTATCTCGGCACGATGCTGAGCTTTTCTTCCGGCTATTTCGACCTATCGACCCTGTTTACCGGCGCTACAACGCTTTCGAGATACACAGTGCTGTTTGCCCCGGTGTCGATTGGTATTCTACTGCTGGCCGAATGGTTTCAGTCGGGGAAGGAGCATCCGCTGGTACTGGCACATTCGCCCTACCGAAGGCTGGTGTACTTCCTGTTGATTGTGTTTATCTACATTGCCAAAGGAGGAAGTGCTTCGTTCATCTATTTTCAGTTTTAAAAATGAACATGTAACTACTTCAAATATAAGGTAATGGTGAAATTCAGGATCCATGCGACCATAAATAAAAATTAGTATTGGATGAAGAAATTTATACTCAAAACGACGCTGTATCTCCTACTGCTTTTCCTGTTTTTTACAGGTTTTACACGGCTGGTATTGATGGGACTGCACCAATCGGATTTTGGTAATCTGAACGAATGGAAGGAGATTCTGCAGGGAAAAGTAAATGCCGATGTGTGGATACAGGGCAGTTCGCGGGCCCGGGTGCATTTCGATACCCGCCTGATAGATTCGCTGATGCCGACCAATTCCTACAATGCCGGAATGGATGGCTCGCCCTTCGATATGCAGTACCTCCGCTGGAAAGCGTATCTGGTCAACAATGCAGCACCTTCGATGGTGATTCAGCATGTGGACCTTGATTTGCTGGATGCCAACGAAGTGGTTTTTCAGAAATACCAGTACCTGCCTTTTTACAACAACCCGACGCTTCGGCCCTTGTTACTGGAATTTGGTATTCTGAATACGGCAGACCGCTTCCTTCCGTTTACGATGTTGATGGGCGAACCACAGTCCATACGTCTTGGACTGGAAGCTTTAACAGGAAAGCGCTATGCTGCGGAAGAATACAAGGGATTCGAAGCCCATCAGGGCGATTGGCGGGGCGAAAACCTTGCCTTTATGAAGTCCCGTCCGCCGCGCGATTGGGTGGTAGATGAATCACTTGCCAACTTATTCAGGCGTTTTATTCAGGAATGTCGCGATAAGAACATTCGTCTGGTACTGGTGTATTCGCCTATGTATAAAGAAGTGAATCAGGTAATCACCGATTTCGACGGATCAGTGGAGTTTTACCGGCAGCTGGCAGCAACCTACGACATTGAATTTTACGATTTTAGTCGCGGGGAATTGTCGGAAGATAAATCAAATTTTTACAATGCCACCCATCTCAATGCCCGTGGTGCCGCAGCTTTTACGCGACAGTTGATTGATTCGTTGCGGGTGGAATAAGTACCTATCATTTTCCTGACGTCAGGAAGGTGATACTTCAAGCTAAATGTGCTAATGACGAGTCAGATGACATCCCTTTAGCCGGGTACCAAATTGATTAATGGTTTAAACCCGAATCATCCCCCGAAACCCACGCACCGAATAATACGAATCGGCTCCGTTGTGATAAATAAATACCCGTCCGTAGCGCCAGTCGCCAAAGATGGCGCCGCCTTTTTCGCGCAGGGCTTCTTCCGTTTTTAACCAGCTGGAGGTTTTTTTATCCACGTTTTCCACCGCCTGCAGCTGAAAATAGAGCGCTTCAGTTAACAGCTCAATACCCATTTCCTGCGCCATGCCGATAGCACTGTGGCGGGGCTTGTACTCTTTTCGAGCCTCGAGCGCTGCTTGGTCGTAACAGATGCTCCTGCGACCTTTGGGCGTTTCGGGAGCGAAATCAACAAAAAGAAGGGAGTCTGTTGGAGGCTCAGCGCTGCCGGCTACTTTTGGTTCCCTTGCATAGTACAGCACATCCGGATCGCCACTGTTGATTTCTTTCGGTTTCATTGCAATAGCGAGCACATCCGGCTCTCCGCCTGTTTCTTCCATTTGGTACAGCGACCAAAGTTTATCGGGAGTCGCCAACAGACGTGCTTCCACATCGGCCCATTGCACCGAAGGATGCCGGTGCATATTCTTATCGAATCGCCTTTTCAGGGTTTGCAGCAGTTCATTCTGCTGGTCGGTAGTAAGTTTCATAATTTTATAACATCATTTGTAAATCGTTCGTTAACAGCCAATCAGC
Source organism: Paludibacter sp. (assembly GCA_034002585.1). GTDB lineage: Bacteria > Bacteroidota > Bacteroidia > Bacteroidales > Paludibacteraceae > Paludibacter. The sequence goes on along the minus strand of JAVFAG010000134.1, from coordinate 3,028 downwards.
AATATAAATTATAAATGAAAAGTGAACACGAATTTAATTGAAAAGTGTACAGTCTATCGAAGCCAAAAGTAGTTAATTTTTTGACACATTTACTTTTTTTGTTCTACTTTTCATGAACTCAACAGTTTGTTCGTTTAGACATTAGAAGTGCATTTTGAAAGAAAAAAATAGTGCACTGTGGAGAGTTGAACGAAATATCTTGGTAACTTTGTCCTTTAAAGAACAAAGTTTAAACCATATTCAAAAATAAAATTCATGGAAATTGAAAAATCAAGTACTCTTTTGATAAAGGATTTAGTTTCATTAATTGAGAATGGCCAAAATCAATTAGCATATGCGGCAAATGCAACAATGACTATGACATATTGGAGCATTGGAAAACGAATAAATAATGAAATCCTTGATAATCAACGCGCAGAATATGGAAAGCAAATTGTCGTATCGGTGGCACGACAATTATCAAATGAGTATGGTCGTAGTTTTGAGGAGAAAAATTTACGAAGAATGATGCAATTTGCTCAAGTTTTTAACGATGAACAAATTGTCGCTACACTGTGGCGACAATTAACATGGTCGCACTTTAAATTATTAATTCCATTGAAAGATGAATTGCAACGCGATTTTTATACTCAAATGTGTCGCATTGAAGGATGGAGTGTAAAAACACTTCAGAAGAAAATTGACAGTATGCTATTTGAACGTACAGCATTAAGCAAAAAACCTGACGATTTGATAAAAGAAGAACTAAAAGCATTAACAGAAACCGACAAACTAACACCTGACCTCGTTTTCAAAGACCCTTACTTTCTAGACTTTACAGGTTTAAAAGATACATATTCGGAAAAAACTCTCGAAGATGCAATCTTACGTGAGATTGAGCAATTTATTTTAGAGCTTGGAAGCGGATTTACTTTTGTTGAAAGACAAAAAAGAATGATTATTGATGGTGAAGATTTTAAACTTGACTTACTTTTTTATCATAGAAAACTGAAAAGGTTGGTAGCCATTGACTTAAAATTAGGCAAATTCAAATCAACTTATAAAGGACAAATGGAGTTATATCTTCGCTGGCTTGAAAAATACGATATGCAATCGGGTGAAGAAACCCCATTGGGTTTAATCCTCTGTGCAGAAGGAAATAAAGAACAAGTTGAATTGTTGCAATTGGGGAATGCCGGAATAAAAATAGCAGAATATCTAACCGAATTGCCTGACAAAAAAATATTGAAACAGAAACTTCATGCAACTATTGAACAAAACAAGAAAAGACTCGAATTACAAAAAAGCCAGAAACAAATTGACGATTGATTGCTGTATTGACAGACAACTAACTAACAGTATTAAAACCCTCTATTCGGCTACTGCGCTTAGCCTCGGTCGTTGTTGGCTGATATCTATTTAAATTTAGTGTCCCGGGATACCTCTTTCAAGTATGTAATTCGCCAAAATATCTTTTTTTGATAAGTTTGGCGATTTCAGATAAAAAATAATGGGTAAGAAGCTGAAAAAGTGCATAGTTTTCATTTTTTAAACAGAAAATACACAGCAAGAATTAAAAATCCAAAGCCGATGAGGTGATTCAACCGGAAAGTTTCAGTTTTAAACACTGTTAGGGTGAAAATGGTAAATACAGTCAGCGTAATCACTTCCTGGATTACCTTTAATTGCCAGATGGTAAAAGGACCTCCGTTTTCAGTAAACCCTATCCTATTGGCCGGAACCTGAAAAATGTATTCGAAAAAAGCGATGCCCCAGCTTATCAGGATAATGGCGAAAAGGCCCAGACTACTGAACCAGTTCATGTCTTTAAACTTAAGGTGCCCATACCAGGCGAATGTCATAAAGGTGTTGGAAAGAATCAGTAGAATAATGGTGTAAAGTCCTTTGCTCATCGTTTATTTTCTTAATATTTTGTCCATGCTGCGGCCCTTTGCCAGTTCGTCGACCAGCTTATCGAGGTAGCGAACCTGTTGTGTTAAGCGGTTTTCGATTTCTTCTACCCTATACCCGCAAATCGAACCGGTAATCAACCGGGCATTGGGATGCAGGGTTGCCTGCTGAAAAAACTGTTCGAAGGTAACATTGGCATCGATAAGTTCCCGGAGTTTTGTAACATCGAATCCTGTCAACCATTCAATCACCTGGTGCAGTTCGGCTACCGCTCGGCCTTTTTTCTCCACTTTGGCGCTATAATAAGGATATACCAAAGCGAAGGTCATGTTCGCCATACGGGTGTTGTGTTCATTTGTAGTTTGCATTCAATTCCAGTTAATTCATTGCGATTCAAAAATAATTAAAATTCTACAAAGTTTCAATTATGTTGAAGTTTGAGGAAATTGGGAGTTCGTTTTTTGTGAATTCAGTTGTAAAATGGATCTTACGGTGCCAGTCGTTCAATTTTCCATCCACCCTTCTCATCTGGTGAATACAACAATCGGTCGTGCAGGCGGCTGGGACGCCCCTGCCAGAACTCGAAGGTGTTGGGTTTGATGAGGTAGCCACCCCAGTGCGGCGGGCGGGGCACTTCTTCGCCAAACTGCTGCCTGAAGGTTTCGAAACGTTCCGTAAGAACATCCGGTGAGGCAATCACCGTGCTTTGTTCCGAAACCCAGGCTCCGAGGCGGCTTTCGAGCGGTCGCGACTGGAAATAAGCATCCGAAACTGCTTCCGGGGTTTTCTCTGCCGTACCGGTAATGCGCACCTGCCGTTCCAGGCTTTGCCAGAAAAACAGCACCGACACTTTCGGGTTTTCGGCCAGCTGCCGGCCTTTGTTGCCGCTGTAATTGGTGAAAAACACCAGCCCTTCCTGAGTAAGTTCCTTCAGCAGTACCACCCGCGCATGCGGTTGCAGGTCGGCATCCACGGTGCTTACCACCATAGCGGTGGGCTCTTCCTCATCGCTGGTAAGCGCTTCCTGCAGCCAGTTTTCGAGTTGCAGAAACGGAGTTGCAGCAGCTTCCGCTTCGGTAAGTGCCGCTAATTGGTAGTTTTTTCGGATGGAATGTAACATGTAGGATATAATGAAAGA
>JAVFAG010000133.1:0-5846 GCA_034002585.1 Paludibacter sp. | reverse complement strand
GGTCACCTGAATGCTTCCGGGGGTGAGAGTTATTCTTCCTTACAGGATGCCATGCTGAAATTTGAAGAAGCATTGCCTCTGTTCAAGGATTTTTTGGAATTTGAAGATAAATAGTACATGAAGTATTTGATTATATTAGGCGATGGTATGGCCGATGAGCCCATATCCTCACTGGATGGTAAAACACCGCTGCAATATGCGCAGACTCCGTCGATCGATCGCCTCGCGCAAATGGGGCGCTGTGGGATGCTCGACACCATTCCCGATGGCTTTGCTCCTGGAAGCGAGATTGCCAACCTGAGTGTGCTGGGCTACAATCTCCCCGATGTGTTTGAAGGCAGAGGTTCGCTCGAAGCTGCCAGCATGGGAATCGATATCCTTCCGGGTGAAATGGCGATGCGCTGTAACCTCATTTGTATCGAAAACGGTAAAATCAAAAATCATTCGGCCGGACATATCAGTTCCGAAGAAGCCGATGTTCTGATGCGTTTTTTACAAGAGCATTTGGGCGATGAGGTGGTGAGTTTTTATCCTGGTGTTTCCTACCGCCATTTGTTGAAATTCAAAGGCGGGGATAAACGCCTGACCTGCACGCCACCGCACGATGTTCCGGGAACGACTTTTACAGAAGTAATGGTACAATCGCAGGTGCTGGAGGCGGTTTCAACTGCTGAAAAGCTCAATCAGCTGATTCTCCGTTCGCAGGAACTCCTCGAAAATCATCCTGTCAACCTGAAACGTGCTGCTGAGGGAAAAGACAAAGCAAACAGTATCTGGCCCTGGTCGCCGGGTTACCGTCCGGCTATGAAAACACTGGGCGAGCAATATGGAATCGGAAGTGGCTCGGTGATTTCTGCCGTCGACCTGATACGGGGTATCGGCGTATATGCCGGATTGGAAGTGATTATGGTGGAAGGTGCTACCGGATTGTACGATACCAACTACGAAGGCAAGGTGCAGGCTGCACTGGAAGCATTGAAAAAACAGGATTTTGTTTTTTTACATATTGAAGCCAGCGATGAAGCCGGCCACGAAGGCGATACCTTGTTGAAAGTTAAAACCATCGAATACCTCGACCGAAGGGTTGTGAAAACAGTGCTCGAAACGATTGCTCACTGGAACGAAGATATCACAATTGCACTGCTTCCCGATCATCCCACGCCCTGTGCGTTGCGTACGCACACCCGCGATGCGGTGCCATTCGTGATATACCGCACTACCGAAGAGCCTGATGCAGTAAAGGTGTACGATGAATTTGCCTGCCGGGAAGGTAGCTTTGGCTTGCTGAAAGGTCCGCAATTCATGGAGCAACTGATTGTAAAGTAATAATGAAAGATAAACAGACCGTACCGACCGAAGGAGTTAAATATGCTGGATCGAAACTGCGCATTATTCCTCATATTGTCGGACTGCTTGATGAAACTGATAATGTGCGTACGGTACTCGACGGGTTCAGCGGAACTTCGCGGGTGGCGCAGGCATTTGCCCGACTGGGTTTTACCACCACAGCCAACGACCTTTCGCATTGGTCGGAAGTGTTTGCAACCTGCTATTTGAAAGCGGATAAGCCGGTGGAATGGTATGCCGGTTTAATTGAACACCTGAATGGGCTGAAAGGTTACGAAGGCTGGTTTAATGAAAATTACGGTGGCGACCCCGATTATAGGGATGCGCGGCGACCGTTTCAACGGAAAAATACGCAGCGTCTGGATGCTATTCGCGACGAGATCGACCGTCTCGATCTGTCAAATGAAGACCGTTGTGTGCTGCTTACCAGTCTGATTCGGGCACTGGATGAGGTGGATAATACGCTCGGACATTATGCAGCCTATCTTTCCGGCTGGTCGAAGCGTTCGTACAAGGACCTGAAGCTTAAGGTTCCTGCGATTGTTCCTCACGAAGGTCAGCACCGGGTGTTTCGCCGCGACGTGTTCGAAACCATTGCAGCTGATACCTACGATCTGGCGTATTTCGATCCGCCCTATGGTGCCAATAATCATAAAATGCCATCGAGCAGGATTCGTTACAATGCGTATTATCATTTGTGGAAAACGATTATTCTTAACGATAAACCAAATTTATTCGGGAAAGCAATGCGACGTGAAGATTCCCGCGATACGGCCGGAGGGTCGGTATTTGAAGAGTTTCGTTCCAACGACGAGGGGCAATCCATCGCCCGGGAAGCACTGCGGGACTTGTTGCAGCAAGCCCGTGCCCGCTACATCCTGCTGTCGTACAGCTCGGGAGGAAAAGTGACTCGGGAAGAGATTCTCGACCTGATGACCGGAGAAGGGGAATTGGTGAAAGCCCTGGAAATCGATCACCGCAAAAATGTGATGAGTGCCATGCGAACAACCCACGAATGGGTTCATTCCGACCATCGTCACCATGAATATTTATTTTTAATGAAGAAATAAAACTGATATAGATATGCTTTACTACAGTACCAACAACAAAGTGAAAGATGTCGCGCTCAGCGATGTGGTGATCAAGGGCCTGGCCGACGATAACGGACTTTTTATGCCCGATTACATCCCGGCCATTCCTTCTATGTTTTTCGAACACATTGATAAACCCGAGTTTCGCGATTTGGCCTATACCGTGGCCTACATGCTTTTCGGTGAGGATGTACATGCCAATATGCTGAAAATGATGGTGAACGACACCCTGAGCTTTGATGTTCCCCTGGTAAAAGTGACTGATAATATTTACAGTTTGGAGCTTTTCCATGGCCCTACTCTTGCTTTTAAGGATGTAGGTGCCCGCTTTATGTCGCGCATGCTGAGTTATTTTATTCAGCGTCAGGATGATCGCCGAAAAGTGAATGTGCTGGTGGCGACTTCGGGAGATACCGGTAGTGCTGTGGCCAACGGTTTTCTTGGTGTGGAGGGAATTCATGTGTATGTTCTGTACCCGAAAGGCCAGGTGAGTCAAATTCAGGAAAGTCAGTTTACCACCCTCGGACAAAATATTACCGCTCTGGAAGTAGAAGGTAGCTTCGATGATTGCCAGGCATTGGTGAAATCAGCCTTCCTGGATGCCGACCTCAATGCGGAAATGAAATTAACCTCGGCAAATTCTATCAATGTGGCCCGATTTCTTCCTCAGGCATTTTATTATTTCCAGGCTTATGCTCAATTAAAGAAAATCTCCGAAAAGGCTGCTGCGAATATGGTCATCAGTGTTCCCAGCGGAAATTTCGGCAATCTTACTGCCGGACTCGTTGCCAAACGGATGGGTTTGCCCGTGAAGCGATACATTGCTGCCAATAACCGCAACGATATCTTCCTCAATTATTTACAAACCGGCGAGTACAATCCACGACCTTCGGTTTCAACTATTGCCAATGCAATGGATGTAGGAAATCCGAGTAATTTTGCCCGTATTCTCAATCTTTACGGGTATTCGCATCATGCTATCACAACCGATATCAGTGGTTACAAATATACCGATGAAGAGATTGCACGTACCATTCGCGAATGCCGTTCCGAAACCGGTTACCTGCTCGATCCACACGGTGCCTGTGGCTATCAGGCGCTGAAAGATGGCTTGAAGGAGGGTGAGTACGGAGTGTTTCTTGAAACCGCACATCCGGCTAAATTCAACGAAACGGTAGAAAATATCCTGGGTGAAAAGATAGACATTCCGGAAAAACTGCAGGAATTTATGAAAGGAGAAAAACTATCGATACCCATGAAGGCCGATTTTGACAGCTTTAAAGCATATTTGCTCAGCAAAGCCTGAGTAGAATTGAGACCGGAAAGCCTGTCATCGACCTGTTGCAAGGAGTAAAAATTAAAATTTAAAAACTAGTTACTATGTTTTCAGGAATCGTAGAAGAAGCAGCCCTCGTAACCGGACTGCGCAAAGAAAAGGAAAACTTGCACATCACCATGACCTGCTCGTTTACCCACGAATTGAAAATCGATCAAAGCGTTTCGCACAACGGCGTTTGCCTTACCGTAGTGGATATTCAGGATAATGAATATACCGTAACAGCCATCAAGGAAACACTTAATCTTACCAATCTTGGCTTGCTGGAAATCGGCAGTAAGGTAAACCTTGAACGGAGTATGATGATGAATGGTCGTCTGGATGGACATATCGTGCAGGGCCATGTTGATCAGACCGCTGTTTGCACCGAAGTGAAGGAAGCCGATGGCAGCTGGTACTTCCGTTTCGAGTATCCTTTCGACCGTGAAATGGCCCGCCGTGGCTATATGACCGTCGATAAAGGGTCGGTAACAGTGAACGGTGTAAGCCTTACTGTAGTTGCTCCAACCGAGAATTCATTCCAGGTTGCGATTATTCCTTATACCTACGAACATACGAATTTTCATCAGATTAAGGTTGGAACCGTTGTCAATCTCGAGTTTGATATTATCGGAAAATACATTAGTCGTATGATGGCTTTTTAAACAGCCTGCAAAACATATTTGAATGTGCATTGTTACAGATAGTGACATTGCACATTTTTTTTTGACAGAATGCTTAAAAAACTTATAAGGGAATCATTTTTCAATCCAGCTTTGCACTTTCTGGCCTTGTTCATCTTTATTGTAGTTGAACAAACTGCTGGTACAGGCCGGGCATTGGTTTTTGCACTGCCTGTTTTGCTGATGATTGGCGGATATATTGGTTTTCTGTACCGCTCCATTATACCCTGGTACGGGTTTTCAGTTGGCATCTTTGTACTGATTACGCTTACTTCTACCGTGCTGAACCTTCAATTTCCGGAAACGCTGTTTCAACCACTCTATACCGAACTTAATTTGTTTGTGCTGTTGCTTTTACATTATGGAATTAAAAAGAAACTGCAACGTTGGATTACATCTGTCTCCAGCAAGAAATTATCGATGATGAATAATATTTCGGAGATGACCCGGTTCTCGTTTATTCTATTGGTGATTACAGCGCTGTATCTTATCTCTTATCTCATTCTTTCGGTTCAGGGCAATCCTTCTCAACAGCTATCAATAACCTTTGTACAACAAGTGTATCATTTTTCGCTTCTGATGCTTTGTGTATATGAAACAGTAAGGGTTTTTGCAATTCGTAATCAATTAATGAAGGAAGAATGGTGGCCAATTGTTAACAATCAAGGGCGGGAAATCGGATCTATTCATTATCAGAATAGTCTGTGGATTGAACGGCAGAAGTTTATTCATCCTGTTGTTCGGATTATGGTTGTGGAGGGTAATCGTATTCTGCTTCATCAAAATGCTTATGTAGGCGATGCCCGCGTTCATCAATGGGATTCGGCCATTAATGCACACTTAATGTATGGTGAAACGATTGACGAATGTATTCAACGGGCCGGAACAGAATTTTACGGAACCAACCATATTCATCCGGTATTTCTGACAAATTATCAAATTGAAAATTCCTGCGAATACCAGTATGTACATTTGTTTGTAGCAGGTAAAATTCAAATTGAGAGGATAAATCCTGTACATTCCCTGCATTTGAAATGGTGGACGCTCACTCAGATTTGTGAAGAGCTGAATTCGGGTATTTTCACCGACAATTTTATTCGCGAGTTCGAACTGTTGATGCGCAGTGGATTGGTGGATACCGGCAGTTGTAGTTGCGATTGTACCCTGCGCGATACCATACACAATAAGCTAACATCAGCATGACAGCATAGATTTTCAGCCATTCACGATTATTCCGGAGCATCCTGACCCCTGTTTTTATCACTTCTTTTATTTTCATGGTATAAATTCCCGTTAAATATCAGGAAACATTTGGCAGATTCTCAGAAAAGCATTACATTTGCACTCGCAAAACAAAAAACGGCTACGTAGCTCAACTGTATAGAGCATCTGACTACGGATCAGAAGGTT